>JALHOX010000037.1 GCA_022842805.1 Phycisphaerae bacterium
TGCTCTTCCGATCTCGCGAGCGGTGGGGCTACGCCTGAAGAGCAGGAGCAGGTGCGGCGTCTGAAGGCCCGCGACGCCGAGGTCCGCGCGCACGAGCAGGCCCACAAAGCCGCCGCCGGCGGCCTCGCCGTCGGCGGACCCAGCTACGAATTTCAGCGCGGCCCCGATGGTCGCCAATACGCCGTCGGCGGCGAAGTGCAGATCGACACCTCGGCGGTGAGCGGGGACCCCGAAGCGACGATTCGCAAGATGTCGCAGGTGATCGCCGCGGCGCTGGCGCCGGCGGAACCATCGGGCCAGGATCGGGCCGTGGCAGCGGCAGCAGCCGCGACCCGCGCACAGGCTCAGGCCGAGCTGGCTGAGGAGCGCGCCGCCGAATCGGGCGGGGACGGCGCTGCGAGCGGTGCGTCAGAATCGGGCCGCACGGGTTCGGGCGAGGCGAAGTCGAGCTCAGACACGAACGGCGCGAGTGAGGCGAGCTCCGCTGATTCGAGCGCCGCCGATCCCAACGCCGCAAGCTCCCGTACGTCCGGATCGAACGGCGCCGCCGAGGCGGTCGGCGGCGGCTCGGTTGTGGCCCGCGACCGGCGGGCGAACGAATACGCCGCCATCCCGCTGGCCGATCGCGTCGGCCGCGGCTTCGATTTCGCGGCATGATGCAATTCTCACGTTGCTGAACGGCGCTGCACGTGCCGATCGCGACGTTGCAGATCGCGTTCGTGTTTGGGGGATTCGCGTCGCTTCATCGCCTTGGCGCGAACATATACTTTCGCCCATGCCCCTCGAACTCAAACTTCGTCGCGCCGCTCATGCGGCCGATCTTCCGCTGCCTGCCTACCAGACCGCCGACGCGGCCGGCCTCGATCTGCACGCCGCCAACGCCGAGCCGATCACGATCGCGCCCGGCGATGTGAAGCTGGTGCCGACGGGCCTGTTCCTTGAGATCCCGCGCGGCTTCGAGGGGCAGGTGCGCATGCGGAGCGGTCTGGCGCTCAAGCACGGCCTTTTTCTTCCCAATGCCCCGGGCACGATCGACGCCGACTATCGCGGTGAATTGCAGGTGATCGTCGCCAACGCTTCGAGGACGGCCTATACGGTCGAGCGCGGCACCCGGATTGCGCAACTGGTGATCGCGCCGGTGACGCGGGTCGAGGTGCGTGAGGTGGCGGACCTTTCGGCTACCGAACGAGGGGCGGGCGGCTTCGGCTCCACCGGCAAAGTCTGATCTGCGAGGTAGCGGCCGCGGCCCGCAGGCCGACGAATCTTCCCGCGCCTCGTTTTCTTGATGGATTACGCCAACAAAGAAAAGCACGCACGTCGCCGCGAAGCGCCGTGCGTGTTTGGTTGATCCAGGGAACTGTCGGCTCGCGATCAAACGAGCCGACGCGGGGAGTAACTGAACTTAGCAACCCGTCAGCAGGCAGACGAACGCGCCGATGTCGCCGACTTCGACGAATCCGTTTTGATTGACGTCCGCGAGGTTGATGTTGCAGTCGGGGTAGGTGGCGGCGTACTGGGCCGGGTTGGTGATGGCCAGCACGAAGCCGCCGATGTCGCCGACTTCGACGAATCCGTTGCAGTTCATGTCGCCGAGCAGCTCGGCGTCGGGCTGGATGCCGGCCCAGAAGCCGCCGGCCAAGGCGTAAGTGCCGCCGGTCATGGCGCCGGCGTCGGGTTGGCCGATGGTGCCGGAGAGGCTGTAGGTGCCGCCGGTGCTGGTGCCGCCGCCGCCGTCGATGGTGTACCAGTTGATGGCGTATTGGGCCTGGGCGACGAGGCCGAGGGCGGCCGCGACCGAGAGGATGGCAAAGCGGGTTGCAATGTTCCGAATCATCGAGTGCTCCTTGGCTTTTGGGGCCGTTCGGTTCAGAGCGGCGGGGCGGGGAGAGTCCGGCCCGCCGGCCTGAATCGAAGTTGGCAGTCCTGTCTGTAACTAGCTAGCGCGAAAACCGGGCGATGTCGACACAGATTTTTCGCTCGGATTTTCCGGTCGCGGCTTGCGGGGCTACTGAATCCTCGCGGTGCCGGTATTACAAGTCCATATTCCGCGGCGGTTTAGCGTCGTGGTGCCGGCCGCGTCGAAGGTGCCCGGCGTCAGGAAAAAGACGCTGCCTTGCGGCATCGCGCTGTGGGCCGGCGCGATCGCCGGGTACCAGTCGCTGCATGCGCCGGTAGGGGTGGCATTGGCCGTTGCGGCGACGTAGCAGTTCTCGCCGGTGATGCAGGATTCGACCACCAGATCCGGCCCGCCGCCGCCGCGTTCGTTTTCGGCCTGCATGAGGAAGTGCGTCTCGGCGTCGATGCAGGGCTGTTTATCCAACAGTCGCTCGCGCTTGGCAAGTTCGGCGCTGCTTTCGCCCTCGCCGCGCTCGGCGTTGGCGACGAGCGTTGCGCCGTCGTTGAGGTTGCCCCATTCGTCATAGTCGACGAGCGTCGTGCGTGAGTCGTCGAGTTCGCCGCACCACGGGGCGGCGGAGCCTGAGCCGCCGCCGCGGAAGCCGAGGTCCTGCGCGATGCCGGTGCTGACGGGCGAATCGTCGCAGTTAAAGTCGACGCTCATCATGCGTGTGCCGCGGGGTTCGTCGAGCGCGTTTTCGTTCAGGCTGCACATGCGTCCGTGCGAGAAGTCGATGTCCTTGAAGAGCGCGTAATCGGGGGCGAAAGCCAGACTGAGCAGCCGCGATCGCACGCCCGAGAGCTGATAGGTGTAGGCCATCACGCTGGGCAGATTCTGCACGTAGGGCGTGGTGATTCCCGAGTCCATCGAGCCGGCATGGCCGAGGCCGAGGTTGTGGCCGAATTCGTGGGCGAGCGTGGCGGCCTGCTCGAAGAGCGTACCCGTGCTGCCGCCGAAGCCGCCGAGCGTGACGATGAATGCGTCGCCGCCGTTGGCGCGGCCGGAGCTGCCCGAGGTGACGCAGCCGCTGTTGTCGTCGATGTCGTTGCTGTCGACGCGGTACTGGTGGGCGAAGATGCAGTAGTGCCAGCCGACGCCCTGATCGCGATAGATGTTGCGAATGCTGCGATAGGTGTTGTTTGCGCCGGTGTAGGTCCAGAAGCTGCCGCAGTCGTCGTTCGGGTCGCCGGTGAGGGTGTTGTAATGAGGGATCTCGTCATCGAGATCGATGATCAGCGTGTGACCCTGGCAAGCGAACATCTGGATCACCGCGTCGAGGACGAGTTGATCGGGCAGATGGTTGTGCCCGCCGCCGTCGCCCATGTAGTCGATCTCGACGCGGAATGTGGCGGCCGAGGCGGACGCGGCGAGCAGGCCCGCCGCAACCGCTGCGATTCCGCACTGATTTACGAACGTCTTCATAGCCAATCTCCGAAGAGGTTGCATCCAAATCATCTTCAAGCCCCGATCCGGGCCGTTCCCAGCGGCGCTCGGAGCAGGACCTTCTTGTTGACCAATCCCGTCCAGGCCGAGTTGCCCGGCTCGAGATTCAGTTTGCTTCCGTCGCTAACGAAGTCCAGCGCGTTGCCCAGCGTGTGAAACGGCTCGTCATAGCTGCCGAATGTCTCGGGAAAAAGAAACTCGTTCGGCTCGACCCAGAAGCCGTCGATGCAGAGCGTCGGCCAGTTGGTCTGACCATCGAGCGTGGGCTTGAGGCGGTCGTACATCTGCGATGCGAAGTTGCCGGTTTCCTCGTCGCCGTTCTGCTTGTTGAACCAGACGAAGACGCGCAAGCCGTCGGCCCGCTGGACGATGCGACAATTGACGCCCGCCAGCGCACCGCCGTGCGAGCCGGTCCAACCGGGTTCCATCGGCTGGCCGATGTTGTCGGCGCCGGCGGCGGTCAGAAATCGGTCGGCGAATTGCAGGATGGTCGCCGGACTGACGACGAGGCCGCCCTGGCCGACGCGGGCTTCGTGATCCCATGAGCCGTAGGGCGTGTCGGTCAGCACGGAACAGGCGATCAACTGCGGGCAATCGCTGGTCTCGAACACGCAGAAATCCTGCGCGGCGTCGTAATACGCTTCGCGAACCGGCTGATCTGAGCGGAATGTGCGGCCCTGACGCAGGTCGGTCGAGGGCACCCACATATCGGCGGTCAGGATGTTGCTGCGCAGGTAAGCGACCAGCGACTGACCGGAGACCTGTTCGACGATCAGCCCCATCGCCAGCGAGCCGATGTTGGAATAGGCCGAGTCGCTGCCGGGGGTGAATTGAAGTTCCTGGCCCAGGATCCAGCGCAGCGTGTTTGTGCGGCCGGGCGGGCTGGCGATGTCCATGTCGTCCGACGAACTGCATTCCCGGTAGGTGAGGTCGCCGACTTCGCCGCGATCCCATCCGCCGCGATGCGTGAGCAGATCGCGAATGGTCACGTCGCGCAGCCGCGAATCGCCCAGGGTGGGGAAAGGCGAGATGTTCAGCACGCCGCCGCCGGGCTGGCCCAGGTTGAACGCGTTGCGGTCGATGCCCTGAGGCCCGAAGACTCCCTCATCCGCCAGCCTTTGAATCGCGGCGGCGGTGAAGGGCTTTGTGCAGCTTGCGATGCGCACCAGCGCGTTCTCGGGCATCGGCTCCGATTCGCCGTCGTCGTGCCAACCGAAGCCGCGCTGATAGATGACGCAGCCGTCGCGCATGACCGCCAGCAGACCGCCGCTGATGCCGTTGCGGGCCATGAATTGCACCATCTCGGTGTCCATCCAGGCCAGCGATGCGATGGGGCGGCCCGTGATCGGCAGCCCGCCGGCGATCGCCGGAAGCGTCGCGCAGGTCGAGATCGTCAGGATGTTCAGCAGGCTACGCATTCAGTCCATATCTCCGCCGACCGTCGCGTGTCGAGACACATTTCGCCGATTCGGGGCTCGCGCGGGCGAAATGCCCGCGGCTGTTTGAGGACTTCTACTGAAGGTTCACGAGCACGAGCACGAGGCCCTTTTCGCCCGCGGCCAGCTTCGACATGGCCTTACCGATGACGCAGCCATGTGCGTTGCCGAAATCGGTGACCTTCATGGCGTGGCCGGCGGTGTCGCTGGTGGTCAGCATGTCGCCGACCTCGATCGCGCCGCTGGTCGCGTCGCACTTGACCCAGACGCGGCCGCTCATCGCGATGGCGGGGTTCTTTTCTTCGCCCGGCAGGTTGCCGAGGATCGCACCCGCCGGCAGGCCGCCCGCGCCGCCGGCGACGCCCGCGACGCGCTTGTTGTAGCTGCCCTTCGAAATGCGCAGTTGGCCGGCGTTGTCGGGGTCGAGCTCCATCACCGTGCCGGGCTCGGTGGCCTCGCTGCAGGGGAAGCGCTCGGCGACGTCGGCGCCGGTGATCTCGAGCACCGGGACGCGGACGATGCCGCCGTCGTTGTTCAGAAACAGGGTCGAAGTGGCGCCGTTGTTGCGGGCCATGATTTCGTTGTTATCGATGGAGATGTTCTGGCCGGTCAGGCTGCCGACCGTGATGTAGCCGCCGCCGGTGGGTTCGGCGTCGGTGCCGCTGAGAACCTCGAGCGAATTCTGCATGCGCGAGGTACCAAGCACCCAAAGGGCCTGGCCCGAGCCGAAGCCGCCCGACCCGCCGAAGACGCCGCCGTAGCCGGTGGCTGCGTTGGCGAAGCCGGCGACGCCCCACCAGCCCTCGCCGCGGACGCCCGCGCCTTCGTCGTTGTTGTTGTTTAGGCCGTGAACGGCGTCACCGGGGGTGCCGGCGATGCTGAGAATTTCGCCGCGGACGGCGTCGCCGTTGCGAGCGATGAAGACGCCGGCGTCGCCGGTGGAGTCGTTCCAGCAGTTGAGACCGTCGCCGGTGGTCTGGCAATAGATCGACTGGGCGTTGCTGCTGGAGCCGGCGAACGGTCCGTCGATGATGAGCGGCCCGCCCGTCAGGCGCTGACCGCCGGTGACATGCAGGTCGGTGAGCGGGTTGTTGTTGCCGATGCCGACGCGGCCGGTGGTGTACCAGATGTTGTTACCGGTCTTTTCCCACGGCTTGGTGGCCCAGACGGCCGACGGGGCGGAGGTGAGCTCTTGGCGCGGGTTGAGCGACGTGTAAGCGCCGGTCGAGGTCCCGGGGCGTACACCGACGGCCAGCCAGCGCATGTCGCCGTTGAAGTGCGACGAGTTGAACGCGAGGTCGGCGGTGAAGATGCCGTCGACGACGGTCACATCGGGAACATCGATGGTCTGAAGGAGAAAGCCGAGGCTCGCGGCGTCGGCCAGTTGGAATCGCAGGTCATAGGTGCCGTTGGCGGGGTTGCCGTTGTCTTCCAGTCGGCCCTGGTAGGTGATCGAAGTGTCGAGCGGCGGGAGGGCGTAAGCCGCGGTGCCTGTCACGATCGCCGCGCAGGCGGCCAGGAAGCGCTTGAAGCCATTGCCAACGGACATGAAATCTCTCCTTGCGAGTTCGTCACGAGACGGGAAGCCAGCTGATGAGTTCAGCATACACCCCGTAAACGACGAATTTCGCAGGGAATTACGCGATCGAGGGCGAATTTTGGCGGGGGTCGCGTCGAGACGGGCGGCGGGCGTCCTCTTTTGGGACGCCGCGCCGTGCTTTGTGCGGCCGCAAGCGGACCGGATCGGCCGGGTCGGATAACTCAACGGTCGAGGCGTCCGGTGAGCCGGCGCTTCAGCCGGACCGCCCGCTCTACTTCTTCGCTTTTGCGACGTGCTGGTCGATCAGAATCGGATTGCCGTCGGGATCGACCAGGGTGATGAAATCGGGCCCTGTGCCCGCTTCGTCGGCTGTTTTCGTGAGCGTGAGGCCGCGGGCCTTGAGCGCCTGCTGCAATTCGCGCACGTCTTCGAACTCGGGCAGCGGGTTGCAGGCCGGGTCCCAGCCGGGGTTAAAGGTCAGCGTGTTCTTATCGAACATGCCCTGAAACAGCCCGATGGTGGTGGTGTCATTTCGCAGGATGAGCCACTTTTTCCCGTCGCCGCCGGCCTTCGAGAAGCCCAGCTTTTCATAAAACTCGCGCGACGCGGCAACATCCTTGACGGCAAGACTGACCGAAAACGCACCAAGCTTCATTTGCGGTTCTCCATTGGCGGCGACTCCGAGGCGGTGGGCGATTGCGAACCCGAGGCTCAGGGAAAAGAGGGCGATTGCGGCGACGGCGTGGCGATTCAAGGGCGACTCCTTTTAGGCGTGGCTCGCGGTCCTGCGCGTGAGCCATATGATGGGTCATCGTAAAATTGGTGTGTTCGGAGGTCTTGCCAAATCTTGCGAACTATCGAAAAAAGCCGCCCGCGCGCTGCGACATCGATGGCCTACGTCGAGCGCGTGAACCGCGCCGTCGACTATGTGCTGGCGCATCTGAGCCGGCCGCTGCGGCTCGAAGACGTGGCCCGTGCGGCGCGGATTTCCCCTTTCCATTTTCATCGCATCTTTCGTTCGCTGCTGGGCGAGACGCTGGCCGATTTTGTGAAGCGCCGCCGGCTCGACCGCGCGCTGTACCAGATGGCTCATGCCCCGCGCATGTCGCTGACCGAGGTCGCGCTGCGCTCGGGCTTCTCCTCTTCCTCCGATTTCTCGCGCTGTTTCAAACAGCGGTTCGGCACGGCCCCGCGCGCGTTCGATGTTCGCGGCTGGCAGGCGTCGCACGGCGAAGACATTGAGCTGCTGACTGCGCGGCAGGCCGCGCTCGCGAGCGGCAAGAAACTCGCCGCTCCCGATCCGGCGCATCTGCGCCGCCTGCCGCCGGGCGGCAATCCCGATCGATTTCGCGCGAAGCTGGTCGAGCTGCCCGCGCGAACGGTGGCGTACATTCGGGTGCGCAAGCCGTATCAGGGGATGGGCGTGGTCGCGGCGGCCGAGCGGCTGATGGCGTGGGCCGAGCAGCGCGGCTTCGCCGACGGGCAATGGCTCGGCTATCAGTGGGAGGATCCCGAGCTCGTGCCGCTCGATCAGTGCCATTACTACGTGGCGGTGGTCGTCGACGATTTTCGCCCTGCGGGCGAGATCGGCCGCTACGAGTTTCCGCCGATGGTGGTGGCTCAGGTGGAGCTGCGCGGCGACATCGAGCTGGAGCTGCGGGCTCTGCAATGGCTTTACAAGACCTGGCTGCCGCGGAGCGGTTTCGTGCCCGATGATCAGCCTTGCTTCGAAGCGTGGATCGGCCGGCCCTTTGCGCACGGCATGAGCCATTTCGAGTTGTTCGCCCAGTTGCCGGTGCGACGCGGCTGAGCCAACGGGCGCCTGACGGGCAAAGCCGCGCCCGATTTGGCTTCTCCGCACCCGTTTGCCGCGTCATAATATCTGCTTGCCCCGCGCCGCCTCCTCCGGTCGGGGTCGGTACGCGGTCGCACGGGCGCACGCGGGCTGCCCGACGAGGAAGAACGAGGCGGTACTCCAATGCCGTCGCACCAGGATCCGTTTCCGATTCGCGGCTGGGATCACGTCGAGTTCTACGTCGGCAATGCCAAGCAGGCGGCCCACTTCTACGAAAAGGTCTACGGGTTCACGCCCGTGGCTTATCAGGGTCTGCAGACCGGTTGTCGCGATCGCGCCAGCTATGTTTTGCAGCAAGGCGTGATCCGCTTTGTCTTCACCTCGGCCCTCACGCCCGACCACGAAATCAGCCGGCACTGCGCTCTGCACGGCGACGGCGTAAAGGTGATCGCGCTCGAAGTGCCCGATTGCCACGCCGCGATGACGGTCTGCAAGGAGCAGGGGGCCACGATTGTGCAACCCTACGCCGCGATGGAAGACGGCAGCGGCACGCTGAAAAGCGGCGTCGTCCGTTACGCGGGCGACACTTGCATCAAGTTCGTCGAGCGAGCCCACTATCGCGGTCCGTTCGCGCCGGGCTATCAGGCGATCCACATGCGCGGCGAGGTTCACCCCACCGGACTGGCCGCGATCGACCATATGGTGACCAATGTCTACTTGGGCGAGATGAACTACTGGGTCGACTGGTATCGCCGCATTCTCGGCTTCGAGCAGCTCACGCACTTCACCGACAAGGACATCAGCACGGAGTACAGCGCGCTGATGAGCAAGGTGATGCAGAACGGCTCGGGCAAGATCAAGCTGCCGATCAACGAGCCGGCCGAGGGCAAGCGCAAGAGCCAGATCGACGAGTATCTGGAGTGGTATCGCGGGCCGGGGATTCAGCACATCGCGATGAACACGGCGGATATCTGCAAGACGGTTCGCGAGCTGCGCAAGCGCGACATCGACTTTCTGCGCGTGCCCGAGACGTACTACGAAGACCTGAAGCACCGAATTGGCAAAATCGACGAGGACTTCGACGAGATCCGGGAGCTAGGCATCCTGGTTGATCGCGACGAAGACGGCTATCTCCTGCAGATCTTTACCGCTCCGATGCAGGACCGCCCGACGCTCTTCTTCGAAGTCATCGAACGCCACGGCTGCCGCGGCTTTGGGCAGGGGAATTTCAAGGCGCTGTTCGTGGCGCTGGAGCGCGAGCAGGAGAAGCGCGGGAATCTCTAATTGTGCGAACGGGTTCTAACGGGTCGATGTGGGACCGGTTTGCCACCGGTCCACGGGCTATCGTCGTCCGGTGACTCGATCCGGGGCCATGAACTGATCGATGGTGTGTGAGGCGCCGGTCACCGGCCTGCGCAAACCGCGATCACCGTCAGATCATCGGACGGCTCCTGCGGCGCACAATGAGCGCGGACGGCTTTCACAATCTCCTCTGTCGCCTGCGCCGCGGAGCTTGGTTTCGCTCGCTCCAGCAGCGCCAGTAGGCCGCTCTCGCCGAACTCGCGCTTGTTCGAATCCAGCGCTTCGGTAACTCCGTCGCTGTAGCCGAGCAACAGCGTGCGCTCGGGAAATGCGACCTCCACCGCCGTGCCTTGCCAATTTTTTCCGACGCCCAGCGGCAGCCCCGTACGGCTCGGCCCCTCGCGCGGGGCGGCGCCGGGCGCCAGCAGCAGCGGCGCGTGATGACCGCAGTTGGCGATCTCGACGCTGCGCCCGTCGGCGGCGAAGCGCGCCAGCAGCATCGTCGCGAAGAGCCCCTCCTGCGAATGGGCCTCGATCGCCGCGTTCATGCGCTGCGCGATGGTCGTCAGTGGCAGATTCTCCGGCAACGATACGCGCAGCGCCGTCACCAGCGCCGCCGTCACGAACGCCGCTGGCACGCCCTTTCCGGCGACATCCGCCAGCATCAGGACGAGCCGGCCCTGCGCATCGATCGCGGCGTCGTAGACATCGCCGCTCATCGTCTCGGCCGGCACGTTGATGGCGGCGACGGCGCCCCATGTCGGCTGGGGCAGCGGTGTCGGCAAGAGCATCTCCTGAATCTCGCGCGCTGCGGCGATTCGCCCACGGAGCTGCGCCAGCTCGCGCGAGCGCTGATTTAGCTCGTCGATCTCCAGCGCCGCCGCCGCCAGGTCCATCGCGCCGGCGGCGTAGTTCAGATCTTCATCGCGAAAGGCCGGCGTCCAGCGGCCGCGCTCGGCATAGGCGATGGCCATGACGCGGCCGCGGCGCATCACCGGCACGCACAGCACCGAGGCCACCCCGCCGCCCGCGAGGCTTTGGGCCTCGCGAAAAATGTCGCTATCCGAGACGCGCTCGACCAGCACGCCCTTGCGATTCGCGATCACCTCGTTCAGCACTGAGCGACTGACGCCGAGGCGCGGTCGGCCGCCGCTCCCCTCGTGCGTCAGCGAATAGAGCGCGCCCGCCTCGCTCACGCCGATGACAATGCAGCGCTCCGCCCCGAGAGATCGCTGTAGCGCTGACTGTACGGCCGACCAGAGCGGCGTCGTCCCGCCGCGTTCGAGCAGCAGTCGCGAAAGGCCGTAGAGGTCTTCCAAACGCTGGCGCACCAGCGCCTGGGGCAGCGCCTGCGACGGGCCGATCGACGTGATCGAGGACATCTCGGCCAGCGCGACGCCGCTGGAGTCGGAGTCCATCGGCCCGCGAAACTCAAGTACGAAGGGTCGGACCTCGACCAGGTCGCCGGGCGCGAGCAGGGCGGCGCGGGTCGGCTCACCGTTGACGAGCAGGCCGTTCATGCTGCCGAGATCGACGATCCGCCAGCGATCTCCTTCGCGGATCAGTTCGGCGTGCCGTCGGCTGACCGAGGCGTGGTCGAGGCGAAGATGCACCTCGGGCGTGCGGCCGATGACCAGCCGATCGCCGCTGAGCCGCTGCTCGAGCACGCGTTCGGCGCCGCGCCGGATGATGACGCGATCGACGGCGGAAGTGGATGTCGAGGGTCGCGCACTCAAGAAACTATCTCACCATTCACTCGATTGACGCCGGGCAGCCGCCGGCCGCTACGAATCACCGCACCGTGATGCGACCGTGATCGTCACACACGGTCTCAAACCGTACCGGGTGCGGCGAATCATCGTTCACCACCGCCGCGATCTCGAACCGCAGCTCCAGCCCGTCGGGGCGGATCGGCGAGTGTCGCACGCGAATATCGCGCAGCCGCGGTTCATGGGCCTCGATCGCGCGGCGAATCGCCAGCTCAAACTGTCGGAGCGAGGTCGGCATCGTCGTGCGAATCGACGTCAGGTGCGGCAAGCCGTAGAGCTCGTCGATGGGCGAATTGCCCTGCACGGTGTTGAGGATCGCCCGCAAGTTCGTCACGATCGAATCGAACAACACGCGCGTGCCGACGTGCGTCACCCGCGCATCGGACGGGTCGGGCCGCCGCAGTCGCTCCAGCAATGTTCGATTCGGCGTCATCATGATTCCGTTCGGCGACCGTCGGCAGTTCTTTCGGCAGGTCGGGCGCTGCCCACCTCTTTGTCTTGGGGCCGGCCGCTTACCATCCGACGCATCGGATCGCGCGCGGCACGGCTCGCACCACGCGACTCGGAGCGACATTCTACCGCACCCGCAGTCCGCACCCGCTGGAATCAAGGAATCGACCATCGACATCGACGGCATCATCAACGTCAACAAGCCCATCGGCGCGACCAGCGCCCGCGTCGTCGATTGGGTCCGTCGCATCAGCGGCGTCCGAAAAAGCGGCCACGCCGGCACGCTCGACCCGGCCGCGGACGGCGTGCTGATCGTCTGTCAGGGCCGCGCCACGAAGCTCGTCGAGCAATTCATGGGGCTGCCCAAGGTCTATCGCACGGTCGCGCGGCTCGATGTCACCAGCTCCAGCTTCGACAGCGATCGCCCGCACGAGCCGGTCGAAATCGCGCGAGTTCCCAGCGAGTCCGAAGTCATCGCGGCGCTCGCGAGCTTCGTCGGCAAAATTCAGCAGGTGCCGCCGGCCGTCAGCGCGTTGAAAATCGGCGGCCAGCCTTCGTACAAGCTCGAACGCCAGGGCCGGGCGGTGGTGCTCGCCCCGCGCGAAGTGCAAATCTATTCGAACACGCTGCTCAGCTACGCGTGGCCGGAGATTCGCTTCGACACGCACTGCGGCCGTGGCACTTACATCCGCGCCCTGATCCGCGATCTCGGCGCGGCGCTCGGCGTCGGCGGCTGCCTGACGGGCCTGACGCGCCTCGCGATCGGGCCGTTCCGCGTCGAGGAGGCCTGGACGCGCGAGCGAATGGAGCAGGCGAAGATGGCGGATTACTTGATCCCCATCGAGCGGGCGCGGGAGTTGCTGGCAGCGCCGGTGTAACGGTTCAGGCCCCTAAACTTGTGCATGTGTTGGATACGCTGCGGGATTGGGGTCGTGAGATGAAGTCACAGGGGAACGCCGACGCGAACGCCGCTGCCCTGATCGCGTGGTCCCGGATGGGCCCGGTGGCGAGTTCGGCGGCGGCGGATGTCTTTGCAGTGTTTCAGGCGACCGACGACCTGCGCGTTCGCGTGATCGCCCTCGACACGCTGGGCGCGATTCTCGAAGACTTTGAGAGCGCTTCGGCACGCCAGATTGCCGCTGGGTTAGGTGCGGCACTGAAGGACCCTCGCTACCGCCGCATGCGAAAACGCATCTGTCGTACCCTCAGCCGAATCGGGATGGCCGCGCGCGTCGCGATCACGCCGCTCGGCGAGCTTTATCGAGGCCGCGGCCGACGAAACTCCGTGCGCCAGGCGGCAAAGTGCGCGCTGCTCGATATTGGTTGCATGTGTTGGGGGCAGGATTCCGCGGAGTTACGCCGCGAGGGATTTCGCGTCCTAACGCCGTTCTCGTTGTCGTATCGCGAGTGGATCTTGGAAGGGATTGTGGAGAACGACGACTTTGGGCCGGAAGTTCGCACAGAAGCCGCCACACGGCTCGCGCAGGTTCGCGCAGGGATGGAAAGCGGCCGCTGGCCACACGATGATCCACGCTAAACTTGCTTCCCGATCGCCTGAACGCATCCACTAATTGCTGGCAGGAATCCATATGTCCGCCCCACACCCCTCCAACACCATGCTCCACCCACCCGCTGCCTTCGCCGCCACGGCCAATGTCGGCTCGCTTGCGGCTTATCGCGAGATGTATGAGCGCTCGATTCGCGACCCGGATGGCTTTTGGGCCGAGATCGCGCGGCGCGATTTCCATTGGCACGCGCCCTGGACCCGCGTCTGCCGACACGACTTCCGCGACAAGATCGAGATCCGCTGGTTTGAGGGGGCCAAGACGAACGTCTGCTACAACGCGGTCGACCGCCACCTCGCGACGCGCGCCGATCAGACCGCGATTCTCTGGGAGGGCAACCAGCCGAGCGACGACGGCCGCCTGACTTTCCGCGAGCTGCATGAGCAGGTCTGCCGCGCGGCGAACGCGTTGCGAGCGGCGGGCGTTCGCAAGGGCGATCGCGTCAGCATTTATATGCCGATGATCCCCGAGCTGGCGGTCGCCGTGCTGGCCTGCGCGCGAATCGGCGCGGTTCACAGCGTCGTCTTCGGCGGCTTCTCGCCCGACTCGCTGGCTGATCGCATCCTCGACTCGGGCTGCGAAGTGTTGCTCACCGCGGATGGAGCCTATCGCGGGAAGAAATCGGTCGAGCTGAAGAAGAACGCAGATGCCGCGATGCAATTGGCCGCCGAGCGGGGCACGAAGGTGCGGGCCTGCCTCGTCGTGCAACACATCACCGGCGACGCACCGCGCCGCGCGGGAGTGCGAACGACGCTGCGCGAGCGCATCCCCGCCGGCGCGGCGCAGGTGACGATCTCGATGCAGCCCGGCCGCGACCGCTGGTGGCACGAAGCCCTCGCCGCCGCTTCGCCCGATGCGCCGATCGAATGGCACGACAGCGAAGACCCGCTCTTCATCCTCTACACCAGCGGCAGCACGGGCAAGCCCAAGGGCGTCCTGCACACCACCGGCGGCTACATGGTCCACGCCGCCACGACCTTTAAGTACGTTTTCGACCAGCGAAGTTCATCATCGCCGCCAGCGCGCAACCCCGCGACCGGCGGCGAGGCCGACCTCTGGTGGTGTACGGCCGACATCGGCTGGGTGACGGGTCATTCGTACATCGTCTACGGCCCGCTCTGCAACGGCGCCACGACGCTCATGTTCGAAGGCATTCCCACCTACCCCGACGCCGGACGATTCTGGGATGTCGTCGATAAGTACGGCGTCGCGCGTTTTTACACTGCGCCAACCGCGATTCGGGCGTTGATGCGCGAGGGGGATCAGCACGTGCGCAGCCGCAAACGCTCGACACTGCGGCTGCTCGGCACCGTCGGCGAGCCGATCAACCCCGAAGCCTGGCTCTGGTATCACCGCGTCGTGGGCGACTCGCGCTGTCCGATCGTCGATACATGGTGGCAGACCGAAACGGGCGGCATCCTGATCAGCCCGCTCCCGGGCGCTACGCCCGCCAAGCCCGGCTCGGCCACGCTTCCCTTCTTCGGCGTGCAGCCGGTGATGCTCAATCCGGAAAATGGCAAGGAAATCGACGGTCCCGGCGCGGGCGTGCTGGCGCTCAAGGGGCCGTGGCCGGGCATCATGCGCACCGTCTTCGGAGATCACGCGCGATTCAAAAGCACCTACTTCAGCATGTACCCCGGCTATTACTTCACCGGCGACGGATGCCGCCGCGATGAGGACGGCTATTGGTGGATCACCGGCCGCGTCGACGACGTGATCAACGTCGCCGGTCACCGCCTCGGCACGGCGGAGATCGAGTCGGCGCTCGTCTCGCACCCGGCGGTGGCCGAGGCGGCGGTCTGCGGTTTCCCGCATGATCTGAAGGGGCAGGGGATCTACGCCTATGTGACGCTGCGAGCCGGACGTGAATACGCCGAGCCGCTCAAGGCCGAGCTGCGCGATCATGTGCGCAATCACCTGAGCGCGATCGCGACGCCCGACGTGATCCACTGGGCCCCAGGCCTGCCCAAGACCCGCAGCGGCAAAATCATGCGGCGCATTCTGCGCAAAATCGCCGAAGCCGGCCGCGACACGCCCGCGAGCGAGCTGCTTACGACGATCGGCGACACGACGACGCTGGCGGAGCCGAGTGTGGTGGAGGATCTGATTCGCGGGCGGTGATGCCCGGGTAGGGTGGGTTAAGCCGCGCCGACGGCGCTGATGGAGCGCGCGGACGCGATCGCGGCGCAAGCCACCAGCGGGCGTCCGGACTCGGCGCGATACACTCGACACATGCCCTCCGAATCGGCCCTGCGATTTCGTCCGGCCCGCACATTGCTCATCAGCATCGTGCTCATCGCCGCCGCGTCGACGCTGCTGCTCATGCAGCCCTTCGCCACGCCGCTCGACCCGCGCGAACGCGAGCATTTCTACTGGGATCGCCATCTGTGGCAGTGCATCTATGACTCCTTTAGCGCCGCGTGCGGCTGCGGGCTGCTGACGATTCGCGAGACCTACAGCGCCGCGGGCCGCGTCATCCTCACGCTGGCGGCGATCGCGGGGTCGCTGGCCTATGTCATCGCCGCGCATCGCGCGTCGATTCGTCTGCGAATGGCGGTCGGCGGAACCAGCGGGCCGCTCGCCGGCCTTAGCGCCGTGCTGGTCTGCTGGGCCGCTTCGATCGCGATCGGCGCGATCGTTTGGATCATCGTCGCCATGGCGCGCGGCGCGATGCCGATCGCCGATGCGCTAATGACCGGCGCCGCGTCGGCGGGCGGATGCGGGCTGGCGTTTTCCTCGCTGCCGGCGTCGATGCACATCGCCGTGCTCGCGTCGAGCATCCTCGCCGCCGCCGGTTGGCCGCTGCTGCTGACGCTCGTCGGGCGCAACGCCGACATCGGCGTGAAAAAACGCCGCATCCTCTGGTCGTGCTTCGGATACTTCGTCTCGCTCGCGCTGCTGACGACGATTGTGGCGCTCTGCGAGCAGCCGCTGCAGCGCGGGCAGCGTCAGGTCGTGCTCGATCAGACGCTCAGCGCCGAGGCTGCGACCGTGCGCTGGCAACGAGCGGCGACCGCGGTCGTCTGCGCCGCGGGCAGCGGCCTACCGACCGAGACCGCCGACGCGCGCTCCCTTTCTGAGGGCTCGCGCTTCGCGCTCGGTCTCGCCGCCTGGCTCGGCGGGCTGGGCGGCTCGGCGACCGGCGGGGTGAAATGGTCGCTGTTCATCCTCGCGTTCGCCGCCGTCGTTGGCTCCGCCGGCATCAGCGCTCGCGCAACTTCTGCGCATTGGACGGCTCATCGCTGTGTTCGGGCGGCGGTGCGCGTGATCGGCGTGCAACTGGTGCTGACGATCGTCACGGCGGTCGGATTGCTCGCCATTCAGCGGCAAACGGCCTCGCCCTTCGATCCGGCCCCCGGTTTTGGCGAAGCGTGGCTCGATGCGTCGTCGGCGGTCAACGGCGCCGCAGTCTCCAGCGGAATCAGCGCAAATGTCACCAGCGGGCGTCTCTCCAAGGGGCTGGGCCTTTCCGCCGATCTATATCAATACGGCATGGGCTGGCTGATGCTGGCGATGCTGCTGGGTCGGGCAGCGCCGATCGCGATCGTCAGCCGTGCGGCCGACGAGCCGCTCAGCGACGCCCCCGCCGGCACATCGCCGCTCGCGTAGCGATCGTCGGGATGGCGAGCGCGGCGCACCGGCCCGCGATTCTTCGCCGCAGAACCCGACGGAGCCACGCTCATCATGCGAATCGTCGCCCTGATCCCCGCTCGCGCGGGGTCCAAGCGAATCCCCCAAAAGAACCTCAGCCCGCTCGGCGGTCGCCCGCTGATCGCGCACACCTGCGAGGTCGCCCGCGCCGCGGGAATCTTCGATGCGGTCTACGTCAACACCGACTCGCGCCAGATCGCCGACGTCGCCGAGCAGTATGGCGCGAAGTGCCCGCTGCTGCGGCCGCCGGCGCTGGCCCAGGACGACACCTCGACCGAACTCGCGACGCGTTTCTTCCTGAGCTATCTCGCCGAGCATGGCGAGACGTATGACGCGCTCATGATTCTGCAGCCGACCTCGCCGCTGCGCAGCGCCGCCGACATCGAGGAAGCCGCGGCGCTCTACGAAGAAAACGCCCCCTGCACGGTCGTCTCGGTCACCCACGTCGCGCCGGCCTTCTGGGTGGGACGCGGCACAAAGGACGGCCAGTTCGAAGCGCTCATCGGCGAAGAGCCGCTCTTCAAGCTGAACGGCGCGATCTACATCTTCCCGTTCGATTCCTACCTCAGCGGCGAGCGCCCGACGC
>JALHOX010000038.1 GCA_022842805.1 Phycisphaerae bacterium
CATTTGCGCATCACGCAACATCATGCCCGGCAGCAAGGCGAGGGCGCCGAGCTGGTGGTGGACCGTCGCGAAGAGCAACAGCCGGTCGTCGCGCGCTT
The DNA here is from genome assembly GCA_022842805.1 of Phycisphaerae bacterium. Classification (GTDB taxonomy): domain Bacteria; phylum Planctomycetota; class Phycisphaerae; order UBA1845; family Fen-1342; genus JALHOX01. The sequence goes on from JALHOX010000038.1 coordinate 99, forward strand.
CCAGCCAGCGCCGTTCGGCCAATGTCACGGCGATCTTGCGCTCGGAGCTGGGACTGGCGAACGGCCAGACGAAATGATGGCCGCAGTGCGGACACGCATCGATTCCTTGATTTGCCGCCTCGCGAAAACTGCCGTCGCACTTCTCGCATATCCACCGAGATCGCACCCGAGTCGGCAATAACCAGCGCAAGATGATCAGCGTCACGACCATGATCGGCAGAAGCTCGATCAGTGCGACATCCGGATCCCCCGGTGTGCTGGCGATTCCCCAGAGCAATAGCACGCCGCCGAGTGCCCACGACGCCATGCCCAGCGGCTTCCAGCGCAACGCCCAACAATGAAGCGGGGCGAGCAGGAATCCTAATGACACGCCGAAAAACCCCGCGAACGCAGCGGTCGCCGCCGCCGTCTCTCCCGCCGTCGACTCACCCCCTATTTTGCCATCTGCGACCAGCAAAATGCCGACCAACCCCAGCGCTGCGATTCCATGAACGACGGACGCAGCGATGAGGCGCGCATATCGATTGGGGGCCGCCTGCAGCACCTCTGAAGTTTAACCGCCGGTCGAGTCATGCCGACGCGCGTTCAGCGTGCGGAAAGCGATCGGCAGCGCGGTGCCGCACACCGCGCGCCGCTCGTGATCGAAGCGGCCCTGTTACAGCCGCGCTTCGCCGCGATCGGAGTGAATAAAGACGCCCTCATCCGGCACGCCCACATGCATCAGCGGCTGATTCTTCTTCACGCTGCACATCACCCAGTGCTGATTGGCCATGCTCTCCAGCACCTGCAACGCGTGATACTCCAGCATCTTCAACTGTTCCGCCGAGGCTCGGCCGGCCGCGGAACGCCGCACCATCGCCAACAGCTCGCGTCCGTCGTCGGTGTGGCGCAAACACTCGGTCACAAGCCCCTGCACGCCGATCTCGATCAGTTCGCTGCTGCCGCGGCGCCAGGCGCGAGCGGGGTGAATTCGACCGCCATGCGGAATGCCGACGCGGATCTCGGTGGCGTTGGCCAGGTTCAGCTTGTAGCAGTTCTTCCCGTTGATCATCCAGTTCTGCTCGGCGCCCATCAACCGCGTCATGACGTGCTTCATGCTGGCCAGGTCGTGGCCGCCGATGCCCGCCGAGCCCAGGAAGTCGTCGCCCAATCCGCCCTGGCTGAGCCACTGAAACGCCTGCGCCGGCGTCAGCTTCATGCCCGCTTCGGCGGCGATCTTCACGCAGTTCTCGCGAATGTCTTCAAAAATGCCGTTGGACGAATACCAGAATTCCGCGAAGCGCATGTGCTGCCGCACGCGGCGCGTCTGCAACTCGTGATAGCGCTCGAGCAGCCAGTTGCGATCATGCTCGCGTCGGTCGAGCTCCAGAATCGTGTACGCCAGCTCACGCGCGCCGACTTGCGTCAGCGTCAGCCCGGCCGCCAGGATCGGGTCGGCGAAGCCGGCACATTCGCCCACGAGGAACCAGTTCTTGCCATAGGTGCGCTGCACGACGAACGACCAGTCGGTCGTGCCCTCGACCTTGCCGCGCGGCTTCGCCCCGTCGGTCTCCATCGCGATGGTCTTCTCCATCGCCAGCGCCTCGTGATACAGATCGGCGGGCTTCTTGCCGCAGTTTTTGTAATAGTCGGCGGGACAGACGAGGCCGATGCTGACGCGCGTCGCCGACAGGCGAATAAACCAGATCCAGCCGAACGGCACGCTGCGAATATGAACGCGAGTCGCCTTCACGTCGTCCTGCTCGGCCCAGGCCGGCTTCTCCCAGTAATCCCAAAATGCGACGTTCATCAGCTTGGTGGGAATGTCGCACGGCACCTTCAGCGATCGTCGCAGAATCGCCGCGTTTCCGCTGGCGTCAACGTAGTAGCGGGCCCGAACGGTCTCGCCGCCGGCGAGTTGAAGGCCTTGAATCTCATCGTCCGCGTGGAGGACTTTTTCGACCGCCGTGTTCTGTCGCACTTCGCAACCGAGCGACGCCGCATGATTCAACAGCACATCGTCATAAATCGCGCGATCGACCTGATAGGCGCTCATGGTCCGCCACCCCTCATAGGGGCCCGGCCGCGCGATCTGCTCCTGCGGCGGCACCTTGTCGAGCGGCACGAATTCGAAGATCCACGGCTCGCGGGTCTGGCCCCAGGTGTAGGTGGCGCCGATTTTCACCGGGAATCCGGCCGCCTCGATCTTCTCCCAGGCGTCCATCTCGCGCAGCACTTTGCTGACCGCCGGAAGCTGACTCTCCCCGATGTGATCGCGTGGAAACTGCTCGCGCTCGAGGATGAGCACGCGCAGCGCCGGGTTGTACTTCTTCAGCAGCGTCCCGGTCGTCGATCCGCCGGGGCCGCCGCCGATGATTGCGACGTCGTACTCGGCTCCGTTGGTGTGGGCTGCAACCATTTTCTAGCTCTCTCTCGACTTCAATGGGGACCTGCGCCGGTGCGACCGGGGGTGAATCGCTCCGGCGGGTGCATCAGCGGGGATAACTCCAGGAGTGTATCGGACAGGTGCGACGCTCCGAAGCGCAGTCGTTTCATCAATCATGAATCAACGCGACCGGCCCGAGAAAATGTGCAGGCTCCGATCGTGGTATGCGACCAAGCCGCGTGAACCGCCGCGAACCGCCGCCGCCGGTCCCCGGATGCCGGCAAACAGCCGCCCCAAAATCGATCGAACGCGCGCCCTGCTCGTGGATCGCGCCACAGCTGCGGCGACCTCCGTTTCGCCGGGCGATGACGTCCGGCGTATCGCGGCACGCTCTGGCCCCGGGCGAAACTGGGCATGGCCCATCGTGAGAACTACCATCGAATCGCGATGATGCTGACGACGCGAGTTCTGATTCCTGAGCGGATGGACAATCCGGCATTGCCGGCCGGGGATCACGCCGCGGCGCTGCGCGGGCTGGAGCGAATCAACCGGCTGAGTCGAAGTGCGGGGATTCTGTGGTCGCCGATTCGCGGACTGGCGGAGAAACGCGGCGCGGGTGACGGGCCGATTCGCGTGCTCGATGTCGCAACCGGCGCCGGCGACATCGCCATGGAGATCGCGCGGCGTGCCAAGCGCAGCGGCCTGGCGATGGACGTACAAGGCTGTGATATCAGTCCGCGCGCGATTGATTTCGCGCGGGAGCGGGCGAAGCGGGCGGGCGTTTCGGTTTCGTTCTTTGAGTGGGATGCGGTGCGCGATGATCCGCCGACGGGCTTTGATGTGGTCATGTGCTCGCTGTTTCTGCACCACCTGAGCGAGGCCGACGCGGTGGCGGTATTGGCCAAGCTTGGCCAAGCGGCTGGGTCGCTGCTACTGGTCAACGACCTGCGGCGTAGTCGAGCGGGATTGGCGCTGGCCTGGATCGGCACGCGGCTGCTGTCGCGCTCGGCGGTTGTTCATTTCGACGGACCGCAATCGGTGCGGGCGGCGTTTTCGCTGGAAGAGGTTGCCGAACTGGCGCGACGAGCGCAATTGAGCGAGTTCAGCCTCACCCGGCGCTGGCCTTGCCGCTTTTTGCTGGAATGGCGGCGCAAGTGATTTCACAAGCGCCGAACGCCCGCGCGATCGACTTGTCGCGGCTCGGGCGCGAGATGTGGGACGTGCTCGTCATCGGCAGCGGCCCGGCGGGCAGCATCGCCGCGCGGCAGGCGGCGCTCCGCGGAGCGCGCGTGTTGCTGGTGGATCGAAGCGTGTTTCCGCGCGAGAAAGTGTGCGGATGCTGCATCGGCCACGCGGGGATGCGAGCGCTGCGATCGATCGGTCTGGGGCATCTGGCGGACCAGTTCAGCGCGCCGCGCGTCGAGCAGTTGCAACTGCACGTTGGGCGGACGGTCAGCCGCATCGCGCTGCCGGCGGGTCGGGCGCTGTCGCGTTCGGCATTTGATTCGGCGCTGCTGGCAGAAGCGGTGAGGGCCGGTGCGGCTTTCGTCTCGGGCGTCGTCGCGACGGTCGGACGAGTCGACGGAGATGTTCGTGGCCTTGAGTTGAAGAACGATTCGGAATCGGTGCGGGCGATGGCACGGGTTGTGATCGCTGCCGACGGCCTGGCATCGCCGAGCACGCGCGATTGCGAAGAGATTCGCGTCGCGGTTGCGGCCGGGGCGCGGGTCGGTGTGGGGGCGCGGTTTGCGGCGGAGGGCGTCATTCCTCCGAACACCATCGAAATGCATGTCGGCCGCGAGGGCTATCTGGGCCTGGTGCGTTTGGAAGACGGTTCGATTGATGCGGCGGCAGCGCTCGACCCGATCGCGATTCAAGCCGCCGGCGTGCGCGGGTGCCTGACGGCCATTCTGCGGGGCAGCGGCGGCGAGCGGCTCACGGCTTGCGTCGCTGCCGCAGAGTGGCGCGGCACGCCGCCGCTCACGCGACGGCGCACGCCCGTCGCGGCGGAGCGATTGCTGCTGATCGGCGATGCGGCCGGCTACGTTGAGCCGTTTACGGGCGAGGGGATGACCTGGGCGATGGAAACGGCGATTGCGGCGGCGCCGATCGCAGTGGAGGGCGCGACCCACTGGTCGGCCGCGACCGCGCGGCTCTGGATCGCGGAGCATCGGCGGCTGCTGGCCGGCCGACAATGGTCTTGCCGCATGATCGCGCGCGTGCTGAGGATGCCGCGGGCGATGATGCTGGCCAATCGGCTGCTCAGCGTTGCGCCGGCGTTGGCCCGACCGGTCGTGCGGCACGTCGCGGGCGGGGCATAGGCGCCGCAGCAGACATCGAGGGGCGGCTACGTCGAACGAAACTCCAGTAACACCAACTCGATCGTCAGTCCCGGCCCGAATGCGATCGCCACGCCATATCCGCGCGGCGAGGATCGACGGACCTGATCGAGGATGAAATGAATAGTGCTCGACGACATGTTGCCGAATCGTCGCAGCACATCGCGCGACGCGGCGAGCGCTTCGCGTGGCAGGGCGAGCGCCTGTTCGACCGAGTCCAAAATGCGGGGGCCGCCCGGATGGACCATCCAGTGGTCGATCTCCGCGCGTCGCACGTTGCACGAATCGAGAAATGCGGCCAACACCGCGGGCAGGTGACGTGCGAGCGTGTCGGGCAGCTCGGGGGAGAGCCGCAGGCGCAGTCCGCAGTCGTCGGCGAACCAGACCATCTGGTCGGCGGCCTCGGGCAGAGACACGCAGCGGGCCCCCGCCACGCGCACGGGGCTGGGTTTTTCGCCGAGCAGCACGGCGGCCGCGCCGTCTGCGAAGAGCGCATTGGCGGTCATCTGGTCGAGCTCGCTGTGATATTGAAAATGGAGCGACGACAGCTCGCAGGTCACGAGCAGCACCGACGGATGCTGCTGGCGAATCGAATGTGCGAGCCGCACGCCTGCGAGGCCCGCGGAGCAGCCCATGAAGCCGAGGTTCCAGCGCTGCGCTGCGCGGGGCACCTGCGCATGTTGGAGCAGGCCCAGTTCGATGCCGGGGCTGGAGGCGTGGGTGCAACTGACCGTGATGAGCGCGTCGACTTCGGCGACGGCCGCGCGATCGAGCGCGGCGACCGCCTCCTGCACGAGCGGCGCCGCGGCGACGTCGAAAGCGCGCGAGCGATCGCCAAAGCCGGGGCCGGTCGGCTGCTCGGCGTACGGGCGAAACATCGGCGGAGCATCAGCCTGTGATTGAAACGCGAGGGCCGCGAGATGCCGCGTGTCGATGCCGGTGTTGCGAATCAACCGTCGCAGCAGAGTCTGGGTTCGCTCGTCGGCATAGGCGACGCGCACGACATCCAACCAGTCGGATTGGGAGATGGGGTGGGGCGGTACCGCGCAGCCGACTTGCTGAATAAACATCAGGCGACATCCCATCCGTGATGGCCGCCCGATGACCAGAAAATCTGAGCGATTCGCACGCGGCTGCGAAGATTGTATGCGCGGAGGTGGCGGGTTTCTGTCGGCGAGCGTGCTACAGGCTCTGCCGCGAAGCGCTCAATCTCCGAACTTAATCCCCTGCGCCAGCGGCAGGTTCGTGCTCCAGTTGATCGTGTTCGTCTGCCGCCGCATGTAGGCCTTCCAACTGTCGCTGCCCGATTCGCGGCCGCCGCCGGTTTCTTTTTCGCCGCCGAAGGCGCCGCCGATCTCGGCGCCGCTGGTGCCGATGTTGACGTTGGCGATGCCGCAATCGGACCCGGCGGCGCTCAGGAACAGCTCTGATTCCAGCACATTCGTCGTGAAGATCGCGCTCGAAAGACCCTGCGGCACGGCGTTCTGAATCGCGATCGCCTCGCGCAGCTCTGCTTCCATGTCCGCCGCGGAGCCGGCAGCTGCACCATCGCGCCCGTAATCGAGGATGTAGAGCACCGGCGCAAACGTCTCTTCGCACACAACGCCGGCGTTCGCGGGAGCGAGGGCGATGCAGGGCTTCACATAGAGGCCGCCGGGGTATTGCGGACCGGTGAGGGGTTCGCCGCCGCAGATGATGGTGCCGCCTTCCTTTTTCAGCCGAGCGATCGCGGCCTGCATGTTGGCGAGGCTCGTGGCGTTCACGAGCGGGCCCATGAGCGTCGTCTCGCGCCGCGGGTCGCCGATGGGGACGGTGGCGTAGGCGGCTTGCAGGCGGCGGACCAGTTCGTCGCGCACTTTGCGGTGCACGATGACGCGGCGCGTGCTCGTGCAGCGCTGCCCGGCGGTGCCGACCGCGCCGAAGACGATGGCGCGCGTCGCGAGGTCGAGATTCGCGTGGGGCGTGACGATGATCGCGTTGTTGCCGCCCAGCTCCAGCAGGCTGCGCCCGAAGCGCTTGCCGACGACCTCGGCCACGCGACGGCCCATCTTGCAGGAGCCGGTGGCCGAGACGAGCGGGATGCGGTGGTCGGCCAGCATCGGCTCGCCGACATCCGCGATCTCGCCCAAAACGAGCGAGAAGATCGCAGGATCGACTCCGTTCGCGCGGCAGACCTTCTCCGCGATGCGAATGCACGCGATCGCGGTCAGCGGCGTCGCGGGCGAGGGCTTCCAGACCGTGCTGTCGCCGCAGACGGCAGCGACGGCCGAATTCCAGGCCCAGACGGCGACGGGGAAATTGAAGGCGCTGATGATGCCGACGACGCCGAGCGGGTGCCATTGCTCATACATGCGGTGGCGCGGGCGTTCGGAGTGCATCGATAGGCCGTAGAGCTGGCGCGAGAGGCCGACGGAGAAGTCGCAGATGTCGATCATCTCCTGCACTTCGCCCAGCCCCTCGGGCAAAATCTTGCCCATCTCGGTCGTGACGAGGAGTCCGAGCTCATTTTTCACGCTGCGCAGTGCGTCGCCATATTGGCGAATCACCTCGCCGCGCTTGGGAGCCGGCATTTCGCGCCACTGCACAAACGCAGCCTGCGCGCGATCGACGATGCGGTCATATTCGGCGCGGGTGCAGTATTGGACGCTGGCGATGCGCTGTCCGTCGCAGGGCGAATGCACGTCGTGCACGGCGCCGCTCGCCAGCCATTCCCCATGAAATCCGCCGGCGTTTGGGCGCGACGGGTCGATGCCGAGTGTTTGAAGAAAGGAGTTCATGCCCGACAGTTTATCGCGCGGAGCGCCGCCGTCTCGCCGACGCGAATCGCAAGATGTCGGAAGCGTGGCGGATCATGCCGCGGCGGCCGCGGCTACTTGCGGCCCCCGGCCGGCTGACAGCTTGCGCTCATGGCGCTGCCGCAGAGCCGCACCACCCCCGAGAGCTTGGCCCGGACGCTGGCGAGATCGGGCTGGTCGCCCAACACGCCGAGCAATTCGTCCGCCGCCATCGCGATCGAGTCAAAGCCCGCGCCGCTCGCATCGATGCTCAGGCTGCGAAGCTGTCGCTGCATGAGCGCCCAGTCGCTCTCGCCCAGCGCCGTCTGCATGTCTTCGATGCGGGCCTGCACCGCGTCCACAAAGGTATCGATCACGTCGAGCAGATTGCGATCGTGGATCAGCGAGCTGATCAGCGGTTCAGACTTCAAACTTCGAATCAGCGTCGTGAGCGAACCCGACGTGAGCGGCTTGGCCAGCCAAGTGTCGAAACCGGCTTGCATGCACTTGGTACGCGAGTCCGGGGCGGAGTCGGCCGTAAACGCCGCCAGCGGCGTGCCGATCGCGGCTTCGCGACACGCCTGGGCCACAGCCAGCCCGTCCATTTTCGGCATGTTGATATCGATCAGCGCGATGTCGAACTGCTCGTTGCGCAGTTTTTCGAGCGCCGCTTCGCCGTCCGAAACCGCCACGACTTTCGTGTTCTTCTCGCTCTTGAGCATCGATTCGATCAGCTTGTGCTGCGCCTTCTCGTCGTCGGCAACCAGAATGCGCGTCGGCTGCGCCCCGCGATGAAACAGGCCGACATTGATCGGCTGATCAAAGATGATGCCGCAATCGTGCAGGCGTGCCGTGCCCGGCAGATATCGGCAGCGCACCACCTTGCCCGTGTGCGTGGCGCGATGGTTGTGCAGGCTCACCAGCGTCACGCGACAAGCCGTGCCCGGATAGACAAAGTGGCTCATCAGGAGCGCCAGGCCGTGCGACGAGATGTTTCGCGTGGGGCATTGATAGCCGCGAAATCCGCCGCCGGGCTCCGCCAGTTCGAGGTGCAGCTCGCGGACGCGATAGCGGAAGCGTTCTTCTTTGCGGCCATGATCGCCGCCCGCCCCCGCATCGGTGTCGCGGTCGAGTTGATCGAGCGTCGACTCCACCAGCTCCGGATCAACCCGCACGCCGTTTCGAGATGTGCCGCCGGTGTTGCTCATTCTTTCCGTTTTCCCTGCCTTTGCCGCACCGTCCCAGGCCCCGGCCGCACGCCGGTCGCGCGGGTCTCAGGCACAGACGGGAAATCGGTTATCCGCGGGACATGGTTCAGTTCGACGGCGCGACGGCACCGCGCGAGAGAGCTCGCGGTCGCGCGAAAGTAGCGCTTCCCGGCCGGTGCGGGCCGCCGGACAGCACTGATCGACGCCGGCGCTGGTTATCGCGGCGTAGCGTCGAGCCTCATGTAGCAAACTTGCGCCACGGCGGCGACCTTCTCATGGTCCGACAACTCGACGGTGACGGGGTTCAGCGTTCGTCCAAACTTGACGACCCGCCCGACGCATCGCACCCGGTCCGATAGGCATGGTCCGAGATATCGGATGTCGAGGTCGGTCGTCACCATCGGCACATCGGGGCCCACACGCGTCGCGATCGCGTACCACGCCACGCAGTCGGCGATGAAGGCCAGGATGCCGCCGTGGACGCCAGGTCGCGGCGCGTTCCAGGCGGGATTGTTGACGGCGCTCATTTCGACATAGCCGTCGGCGGCGGAGAGAAGCTCGAGCTGCAGGGCCTGAATGCAGGGGACCTGCTTCGTGTCTTCGCGCAGCCGCCGCTCGATTTCGGGATTGATCATGCGAGTCCTGTCGCTTCGGCGAGTCGGGAGAGCAGCTCGCGCGCCACGCGCCAGCCGCAATGCTCAAAGTCGGCGAAAATAAAAATCGTCAGCGTTTGATATTGCAACGTCGCGAAGCGCGCGAAGCCCAATTTCCAGCCGCTCTGCACCGGGCGATCCTTGCGCGCCCCACGCTTTGCGCCGAGCGAGTCATAGGCATTTTGCAGGCCGAGAATCAGCGCTTGTGATGCCGCCCACGCCAGAAACGACCACGAAGCGCCGTGCCAGATGGCGCAATAGCCGAACGCCGCCGAATAGGTGAGCCAGGCCGAGCGTCGATTGCCGCCGAGGGGGATGTAGATGTAATCGCGAATCCAGCCGCCGACGGTCACATGCCACCGCCGCCAGAAGTCGCGCACGCTGGTGGCCGCGGGAACGTGATCGAAATTGCTGCGCGTCGGAACGCCCGCCAGCGTCGATGTCAGCCCCGCCAATTCGTTGTAGCTCCAGAGCATCAGATAAATCTGCAGCGGCACGAGGTAGATGGCGGCGATCAGTTGGATCGTCTCAAAGCGCTGCGGTACTTCGAAGAGACTCTCCGCGATGGTCTTGCCTTTCGGCGTGGCCGCCAAAACGCCGCCCAACAGAACCATCCCGCCGACGAACCGCAGCGCGTGTTCGCGTACGGCGGGCCAGTGGACGGGCCCGCGCGGCCCGCATTCGCGCAGCTTTTCCTCGAATTCGCGCAGGCTCATGATCGGCCCAAGCCGCATGATGGGCGGAAAAAGCAGCCAGGCCGCCAGCGTCGATGTCGAATGCGTTGCGGCCGGCGAACGAACCCGATCAAGGCCCAACGCGACCATGCGCAAAACGAAGTAGGCCAGTCCGATCGCGTGCAGCGCGGCGGCGGGCGCCGATTGCCACCCATAGGGAGGCAGATCGGCACGCAACCAGAAGGGCAGCGCCAGCAGGTGAACGCCGACCCAGATGGCGCCGATCGCGAGCGTCGGAGACAGAACGCCGCGCCGCGAACAGTGCGAAACGGAAAGCACGAATGCGGCGGCGACGAAAACCCAGCCCAGCAGGATCGCCGTCGCAATCGGATTGAGAGTCGCGACCAGCCAGGCCAGCGAAGTCACGCAAATCGCCGCTTTCGCGTCGAAGCGCGCGGCGATGCGCAAGGCGGGAATCAGCGGCAAAAAGAGCAGCAAACCAAACGGCCCCGCGACGACCTGCCACGGGGTCGGGGGCCGAGGGTCAAAGATCGGATTGTAGAGCGGCGACGCGATCAGCCACGCCGGCAAGTCGATCAAGGGACGATCGTCACGATCGACGCGCCCGGTTCGAGCAGCTTGTAAACAAAGGCGACGTCTTCATTTCGCATGCGGACGCAGCCCATGGAGGCGTTCTTGCCGATCGAGTTGGGCTCGATCGTGCCGTGAATGCCGAAACCTTCCTGACCTTTCGCGGCGCCACTGATGCCGGTCAGGCCGATCCAATGTTCGCCGAGCGGGTTGCTTGGGTCATCCGGGCTGATGATCTTCTTCTTGTCGCTCGACGCGGGCGGATAGTACGTCGGGTTTTTCAGGCGATTCTCGACCTTCCACTCGCCCTCCGGAGTGCCGTTGGCCGCGCCGAGGCCGACCTGGTAGCTGCGAACGTAGGTGTCTTGCAGATAGAGGTCGAGGCGGAACTGCGACTTGGAGATGCGCGCGTTAAACGGTCCGCGAAGCGTCTTGATCGTTTGCCCCGCCCGAATCTTTCGCTCCGATTGAATGGCGTTGATGTCGAGGATGATCTCGTAGGGCACTTTCCACGACTTGGCCAGCTTGATGATGCGATCGCCCTGCGCCACCTTGTGCGGAGCCGCGAGCGTGTCGCCTTCGACCGTCTCCTTGCTGAACGTGCACTTGTCGGCGATCTGCGTCAGCGTCTCACGCAGCTCGCGCTCTGCCGGGCCGTCGCTGCGCGAGGCACGCAGGGCCGCGTTCAACTCGTTGCGAGCGCCGACAAAATCGCCGGCCAGCATCTTGCGCCGTCCCGCTTCGGCAATGCCGGCGCGAGCCGGGTTGCTCGGCGCGGGAGGGGGCGCCGAAGGTGCGGCGGTCGGCGATGCGGGAGTCGCGGAGGGGGCGGGCTTCAACGGCTGCTCGGCGATGCGCGTCGAACCGGCCGGCTGGCTCGTCGGCGGTGTGGTCGCTTGGAGCAGTGTGGGCTGTTGAACAGTGCTCGGCCCCGGCGTCGCCAGCGGCGAGCCGGCGTCGCGCGGCGTCAGCACTTCATCGCGCGCCGGCGGTGGAACCGGGGGCGCACTGCCCGGCGCGGCACTCAGGCCCGTGCTATTGGGCGTAGGTGTGTTCGCGGCGATCGGCGCGCCCGTCGGACCGGCCCCAGGGCCGCTGTTTGTCGGCGTGGGCCGCTTGGTTTCAACCGTCGGCGTGGGCTTCTTCTGCTCAGTGGCGGCGACGCGCTGGCCGGCCGAGTTATTGGCAGAGGCGGCGAGGGAGAGCTTCTCATCACCTCGCGCTCCGGCCGACTGCGGGCCCATCGCCACCCACGCCCACCAGCCGACGCCCGCCAGCATCGCCACGACGACCGCCGGGCCGGCATACGCCGTCCACCCGCGCTGAGGCACACTTCGCATGCGTTGCATCCGTTGCTCCATCAATCAATAAGACAATCAACCCGGTCCGCCATCCGTGGCCGGAGCGGGTACGGTAATCGCCGGAATCGCGTATTTCCACGAGCATTTCGGTAGCGGCCTGCGGCTCGCAGGCCGAAGAGTCGCGGCCCGCGGCTCGCAGGCCGCTGAGTCGCCTGCTGCTACGTCAGGCGCTGGTCACAAGTTCCGGCGCCAGCACCGCCAGCGCCACGCTGCGGGCGTTGATAACGGCATGCGCGACGATGCACCCTAGAACTCCTCCCGTACGAAGCCGCAGCCAGCCCAAGGCAAATCCCATCAATATGAGCGGAATGATGGTGTCGGGGTTTTGGGAATGAACCGCGCCAAAGGCGACGGCCGAGACCACGATCGCCGGCCAATCGCCGCCGGTCGTGCGCCGTGCCGCGCCCAGTACGACGCCGCGAAAGAACAGCTCCTCGGCGATCGGCGCGACGACGACCGCCGCGATGGCCAATTGCCAGACGCCCGCCGCTCCCCAGGCCGAGTGCTGCAGCGCAATCAGAAAGTCGTGCGATGGATTCGGCCGCTCGGGAAAGCTCCAGCGCAGCGCTTCGATGATCCCGACGTTGATCAACGTCAGGATCGGCAGCAACGCGATCGCGAGCAGCGCGCCCAATCCGACCTGTGTAGCGGCGGCCACACGCGGCCAACCGGCGCGTCGCGAAGCGGCGCGCCAGGCCAGCAGCGCTACCGTCGCCCCGGCGAGTTTGGCGCCATAGTCCTGCCACGCCAGCGTGTGCCAAGCATGCGTGCCGGGTTTTTCGGCCGCATCGTGCTGATCGTGCGGCAACGTGTAGAGCGCCGCCTTGGCGACGACCATCCCGCCGATCGCGAATGCCAGCAGCGACAGCGCGGCGTCGCTCCATCGCGGCTCATGCCCGATCGATTCGGCTTCGGGCGGCAATCGCCATTCTCCGCGGCGGATCAGGCGGACCCCCAGCACAATCAGCAGCAGACCGCCGACGATCAGCGTGCCCGAGTTCAGCATCTGTACAATCAGCGACGAACTCCAGGGATTCGAAAACTTCACCACGAACCGGCGACCCGATGGCGCACAACGTCCTGCAAGAGATTCTCAATCACAAGCGCCGCGAAGTCGAGCAGGCCCGTGCCGCGCGGCCGCTCGCCGCGCTCCGCGAAGAGCCGCTCTTCACCGCCAATAGGCGTGATTTTTTCGGCGAAATTGCTCGCGCCGCAGCGGGCGGCAAGCCCGCCCTGATCGCGGAATTCAAGCGCAGCAGCCCGTCGGCGGGCGAGATTCGGCCCGGCGCCGATCCGGTGGAGATCGCGCGCCTCTACGAATCGGCCGGCGCCGCCGCCTTCAGTATCCTGACCGATGAGAAATTTTTTGGCGCCCGCGTTGGCGACCTGCCGCGCGTCCGCGCCGCGACCGCGCGGCCGATCCTGCGCAAAGACTTCATCGTCGACGCCTACCAGATCTTCGAGGCCCGCGCCATCGGGGCCGACGCCGTACTGCTGATCGCCGAGGCGCTGCGGGCGGAGGAGCTTGCCGCGTTCCACGCGCTCGCCCGGCGGCTCGAAATGGGCGTATTGGTGGAGGTGCATTCGCTCGACTCGCTGCGCGAGGTTCGCGCCGCCCTGACCGATGCCGACTGGGGCGGCACGCTGCTGGGCATCAACAACCGCGATCTCAAGCGACAACTCACCGACCTCGCGATCTTCGAAACCGTGGCGCCGCACGGCCCGCCCGGCGTGCCGCTCGTCGCCGAAAGCGGATTGAAGACTTCCGCCGATGTGGCACGCATGACCCGCGCCGGAGCGAGCGCTCTGCTCGTCGGCGAATCGCTCTTGCGGCAGACCGACCCCGCGGCGGCGATCCGCACGCTGCTGAGCTAGCGGGCGGCGTCGACCCACTACACTTCGCTACACCGGTGCGTGTCGCTCTACTCATCACCGATCTTCACCCAGGCGGCGCGCCGCTGCGCATCGCGCGGCTCGCGCGCGGCCTGCGCGAGGTCGGCGTCGACGCTCATGTCGGCAGTCTCGCGCCGCCGGGACGCGTGGCCGACGAATTGCGCGACGCGGGCATTCCCGTGTTTAGCGCCGCGGCGCGTAGAGCGGCGGATTTCGGCGCGTTGTGGCGGCTGCGACGCGAGCTGCGCCGTATCCAACCCGACGTCATCCATTCCACACTATTCCACGCCAATTTCGCCGCGCGGATGGTCGGGCGCTCGCTGGGTGTTCCCGTGCTTACGTCGACGGCGACGATCGAGGTGGAGCGCCCATGGCACATTTTGCTGGAGCGGCTCACCGTCGGCTGGGATCGCGGCCAGATCGTCAATAGCGCCGCGCTTGCGGCCCACGTTCGTGATCGCTTCGGCGTCGGAGAGGACCACATCTTTCGCGTGCCGATCGGCGTCGAGGCCGGCAAACTTGTTTCACGTGAAACAGCGTTGCGCGAGCTCGGGCTTGCGCCGGGCCCGTTTCGCATCGCGTGGGCCGGGCGGATGGATCCGGTCAAGCGGGTTGAACTGCTGCTCGCGGCGCTGTGCAAGCCGGCGCTGCAGCAGGCGGAACTGCTGCTGATCGGCGACGGGCCGCGGCGGGCCGATTGGCAGCGTCTGGCGGAGAATCTTGGAGTCGCGCGGCGCGTTCATTGGCTGGGTTGGCGCGAAGCCCCGCGCAGCGCGATCGCCGCCGCCGACCTGTTCGCTTTGCCCTCGCGCACCGAGGGGCTGCCAAACGCCGTTCTGGACGCGATGGCGGCGGGTGTGCCGGTGGTCGCGAGCGACATTCCGGCGACGCGCGAGCTGGTGGGGGTGCCGGCGCGATTGCGGCTGGTGAGCGACCCGAGCGGATGGGCGGAGGCGTTGGTGCAGATTCGCAACGCCCGCGCGGAGCGTGAGCGGCTTTCGGCGACGGCGCGGGAGTGGATCGAAGCCGAATGTCAGCCCGCGAAGATGGTTGCGGCCCACGTCGCGATCTACCGGCAGGTGGTCGGCTGACCGTCGCGCGGGCATAAACGCCCGCGGCGCGCCTAAGTGTTAATAGGCCAAGGTTTTAGCGTCAATCGGCGGGGCCTTTCACGGGGCCGTTCCGGATAACCAACGGGGGGATCTGATGCCGGACGAACACGATCGCGTCGGCAGTGCGGTTCGCGGCTCTCGACCCCCGAACCGGTTTCGCGCACAATATGGCGATGCAAGAGGAATCCGCTCCCACATCCGTGTGGGAGCGCGTCTGGCGAGCAGTTTTCGGGGCACCCAGGGACTTAGGCGACCGGTCGCTCTTCCATCGACTCGCACTTGTGCCGCTTTTGGCGTGGGTCGGGCTGGGGGCGGACGGGCTTTCGAGCTCGGCATACGGCCCGGCCGAGGCGTTTCACGCGCTCCTGAATGACAAAGTCGGCGACCATCGCTACCTGCTGGTGGCGCTGGCGGCGATGACGATCATCACCGTTTTCATCATCTCCGCGGGCTACAACAAGATCATCGAGCACTTTCCGCAGGGGGCCGGCGGATATGTGGTGGCCAATACGCTGCTCGGCACGCGGGCGGGCGTGATCTCGGGTTGTGCGCTGCTGATCGACTATCTGCTAACGGTGACGGTCTCGATCGCCGCCGCGTCGGACGCGCTTTTCAGCTTTTTGCCGAAGGAGTGGCACTCGGCGCGGTTGTTCTTTGCTTTTGGGGCGATCGCGCTACTGGTGATCCTGAACATTCGCGGGCTGCATGAGTCGGTGACCGTGCTGGCGCCGATCTTCGTGACCTTCTGCGTGACGCACCTGATCGTCATCATCGGCGGCATCGTCGGTCACTTCGGCGAGATCGGCTCGACCGTGGCCGAGGTCGGCAGCGGATTTTCGCGCGGATACTCGACGCTGGGCATCGGGGGCATGTTGCTGCTCTTTATGCACGCCTATTCGCTGGGCGGCGGCACCTATACCGGTATCGAGGCGGTTTCGAACGGGCTGAACATTTTGCGCGAGCCGCGGGTCGAAAACGGCAAGCGCACCATGGTGCTGATGGCCTGCTCGCTCGCGCTCACCGCGTCGGGCCTGCTGCTTCTCTATCTGCTGTGGCATGTGCAGCATGTCGAAGGCGAGACGCTCAACGCGACGCTGGTCAACAAAATGACCGCGGGAATCCCGGGCGGCGGCTTGTTTTCGCTGATCACGATTCTGTCGGAGGGAGCGCTGCTGGTCGTCGCGGCCCAGGCCGGCTTTGTCGCGGGGCCGCGCGTGCTGGCCCAGATGGCGACCGACTCGTGGATGCCGCGGCGATTTGCCGCGCTTTCGGAGCGGCTGACGGCTCACAACGGCATCGCGCTCATCGGCGTGGCGGCGATCGCGGCTCTGCTCTACACGGGCGGCAACGTCAGCGCGCTGATCGTGCTTTACAGCATCAACGTCTTCATCACTTTTTCGCTCAGCATGCTGGGCATGCTGATCTGGAACTCGCGCCGCCCGAAAAAGACCAAGGGCCGCACCTATGAGCTGTGGCTCTTCACGATCGGCTTTTTGCTGTGCGCGACGATTCTCGCGGTGACGACGTTTGAGAAATTCTTCCAAGGCGGATGGTTGACGCTGTTGGTCACGGGCGGGCTGGCGACGCTGTGCTTCGTCATCAAGAACCACTACAAGGCCGTCGCGGCGACGCTGAATGAGCTTTATGCCCAGCTTGAAAAGCTGCCGCCGCTGCCGAGCAAACCGCTGCCCCCGATCGAGCCGATGCAGCCGACGGCGGTGCTCTTGGTAGGCAACTACGGCGGCCTGGGCATTCACACCTTCGGCAACATCTTCCGCCATTTCGGGATGATGTATAAGCAGGTGGTGTTCGTCTCGGTCGGCGCCGTCGACAGCGGCGAATTCAAGGGTGAGAACTCGATCGAGCAATTGCGCGAGCGTGTGCAGAAGAGCCTCGACGATTATGTCGAGCTTTCGAAGCGCTTCGGCGTGCCCTCGACCTCGCGCATGGCGATCGGCACAGAAGTGGTGGCCGAGTTGGAGGCGCTCTGCCTGAAGGTGAAAGAAGAGTTCCCGCGGGCGACCTTCTTCGCGGGCAAGGTCATCTTCCAGCGCGAGACGTGGTATCAGAATGTGTTGCACAACGAGACGGCACTGGCGGTGCAGAAGCGCTTGCAGTGGGCGGGGCATGTGATGGTGATTTTGCCGGCGCGGATTCGGTGAGGATTTTGGGGGCGATCGAGCCTGCATTGCCGGAGAAAGGCGTTCGTGTCGCGGCGTAGGTGGCCGCGGCACCAACCAACCCAATTTTAAATCTAGCAGGCAGAACGCCCACACCCTCCGAAGCGGCTACCCGACCCCGAGCTTCTTCCGCTTCGCCGCGACGAAGGCCCTGATCTCTGCGGCGGGACGGGTGTTCAG
>JALHOX010000039.1:0-1165 GCA_022842805.1 Phycisphaerae bacterium
GAGGACTTCGGCTTTGCGTTCAAGGACCACATCGAGCTGGGCGATGCGCTGCGGCTCTTCGATCTGGACCGCGGCGTAAAGCTGGCGGGAGCGCGCAACTATGTCCTGACCGGGCAGGGGGCGATGCTGCACGAGGCGGTTCTGCGGCTGGCGTGGGATCTAATGTGTACGCGCGGCTTCACGCCGCTGACCGTGCCGGTGCTGGTGCTCGAGAAGCTGATGTACGGCACCGGTTTTTTTCCGCTGCATCGTGACGAGGTTTATCTCGCGGAGCGCGATGAGCAGTGTTTGGTCGGCACGGCCGAGGTGCCGGTGACCGGACTGCACATGGACGAGATTCTCGATGAGCGCGAACTGCCGAAGCTATATGTGGCGCGCAGCACGTGCTTTCGACGCGAGGCCGGGGCGGCGGGCAAGGACACGCGCGGGCTCTATCGCATTCACTTCTTCGAGAAGCTGGAGCAGGTGGTGATTTGCAAGGCCGATGGCGACGAATCGGCCCGGCTGCACGATCTGATCATCAAGAATTCAGAGGATTTGCTGCAAGCGCTGGAACTGCCGTATCGCGTGGTCGAGGTGTGCACCGGCGACATGGGGCAGGGCAAGGTGCGGATGTACGACATCGAGACCTGGATGCCCAGCCGCGAGAAGTACAGCGAGACGCACAGCGCCAGCCGGTTTCATGACTTTCAGGCGCGTCGGCTGAACATTCGCTACCGCGATGCGGACGGCAAGGTGCAGGTCTGTCATACGCTGAATAACACGGTGGTCGCCTCGCCGCGGATTCTGATTCCGCTGATGGAAACCAATCAGAACGCCGACGGGAGCATCACGATTCCGAAGGCGTTGCGGCCCTACATGCAGAACGCGGAGAAGATTTCCGCGGGGGCGTAGGGTCGCGGGTTGAGGTTGTTTGCTCGCTTTGGGGGGCGGGCGTCGGCGAGCTAACGCCGGCGCAGTCGAATCGGCCCGCGCGCGGTGGCGGCGTCGATGGCGCGTCCGTTTTGCGTGATCTCGATTCGCCCCGCCTGTGCCAGTCGTCGGGCAGCGCGCCGGGCGGGCTCCATCAACGAGCGCCAAGCGGCCTCGTCGGCGTCGCCCGAGACGGCCCGGGCCGCCTCGCTGGGGCAAATGGTGGCGCCGGCGGGGCGGTTGCTGAGCAAAT
>JALHOX010000039.1:1175-17015 GCA_022842805.1 Phycisphaerae bacterium
AATTGAGAATCGCTTGCTCCAAGGCGAGGTCGACGTCGCGCACGGCGCGGCGACGACAGGCATCGGAGCAGTATTTGACCTGATCCCAGTTGCGAGCCCACTTGGCGCGCCAGGCCATCAGCCGCCCGCAGGAGACGCAGATCTTCTCCGCGGGCGACGCCTCGGGATGGGTTGACGGGCGGGGGCGGCCGCGTGCGCGGCTCATCCGGCCGCGAGCGGGGCGACGGTCATGGGGTGCAACTGCGGGAAGTAGCGCATGTACGTCGCGATGGCGATGATGAGCACCAGCACGACTGCCATGAAGCTGAGACGGCCGCCGGCTGCGGCGCGATAGCGGTCGCCCTTTTCGCCGGGGAGCAGCAACACGGTGGCGCTATGGAAGATCACCAGTGCGAGCAGCAGCTTTGCGCCGAAGAGGCCGTGATAGACCGCCTTGGCGGGGTGCTCGCGATACGCCGGGATTTGAAACATCAGGAAATTCACCAGGCCGGTGATGAGCAGCAGGGTCATGAAGGTGAATGCGAACGGGCGCCAGCGGTCGGCGACGCGCGGCGCGATGGCGCGGCGGGCGGCGTCGTCGAGCGTCGATACCACGGGGTGCAGCGCGAAGAATTGGAGCAGGATGGCGCCGCCGGTGCCGATGGCGGAGAGGATGTGCAGGAAGCGGATCGCGAGTTGCAGGGCGTCGCGGGCGTCGATTTCGGGCATCGTCAGTCCTGCCTTTTCAACAATCGTCGTGTCTGCCGGGGTCTGCACGGCTCACAGGGCCGTGGCACAAGTCGAGCTTTGGAGGTCGATCCGAATCATAGCGGTGCGCGGCGTTTCCCTGCGGCGGGGCGTATCGATACGATTCCGCCAGCATGATTCGACTCAGCGTCAATATTGATCACGTCGCCACGATTCGCCAGGCACGTCGCACCGATGAACCCGATCCGGTCTGGGCGGCGGTCGAGGCCGAGCTGGCGGGGGCCGACGGAATCACGTTTCACCTGCGGGAAGACCGGCGGCACATCAACGATCGCGACGCGGAGCTGTTGCGCCGCACCGTGCAATCGCCGTTGAACATGGAAATGTCGATTGCGCCGGAGATCGTGAAGATCGCCGCGAAGCTGGCGCCGCCGATCGTGACGCTCGTGCCCGAGCGGCGCGAGGAGTTGACGACGGAGGGCGGGCTCGACGTGGTCAAGCTGCGGGCCAAGTTGAAGCCGATCGTGAAAAAGCTGAGAGACGCCGGGTGTGCGACATCGGCATTCATCGAGCCGCGTGCGGAGCAGATCGCGGCGTCGGCGGAGTGCGGCTTTGCGACGGTCGAGCTATGGACCGGCGGATATGCGCACGCCAAAGGTCCCGCCAAGCAACTGGCCGCGTTGCAGGCGCTGGCGCAGGGCATCGAGGCCGGCTGGCAACACGGGTTGACGGTGCGCGGCGGCCACGGGCTCACCTACCGCAACGTGCGAGATCTGGCTTCGCTCGGCGGATTTGAAGAATTGAACATCGGGCACAGCATCGTCTCTCGGGCAGTGATTGTCGGCATGCGCGAGGCGGTTCGGGAGATGAAGCGGCTGATTGATTCGGCGGACGCCGTGATGGATTCGGACGGGTGATCGGCGGCGTGTGAGAGTGTGGGCGGCGCATTCGCGAGCGTTTCGCGCGTTGAAGGTGATTCAGAGCTTCAGATCGAGGTTGACCGGTACTCATGCCGATTCATGCCACGGCCCAGATCGATCGCGGCGCGGAGATTGACCCCGCGGCGGAGATCGGTCCATTTTGTATCGTTGAGCCGCACGTGCGAATCGCCGCGGGCGTTCGGCTGCGGGCGAATGTGTACGTCTGTCGCGGGACCACGATCGGGGCGAACACGGTGGTCCATCCGAACGCCGTTCTGGGCGACGCGCCTCAGGATGTCTCCTATCGCGACGCGCTGTCCTATACGGACATCGGCGAGAGCTGTCTGATCCGCGAGAATGTGACCATTCATCGCGGCACGGAGGCCGAGAGCAGGACCGTGATCGGCGACCGCTGTTTTCTGATGACCGGTTCGCACGTTGCTCACAACTGTCAGCTGGGTGATGACGTGCGCGTGGCCTCGAACGCGGTGTTTGCCGGCCGCGTTTCGGTCGGTCGGGGCACGTTCATCGGCGGGCTGGCGGCGGTTCATCAGTTTTGTCGCATCGGCGAAATGGTGATGCTGGGCGGATTGAGCCGCGTGACGATGGACATTCCGCCATTCATGACATTTGTCGGCCACGGCATGATCGGGCCGAATACGATCGGTCTGCGGCGTGCGGGGCTGTCGAGCGAAGAGCGGATGGAGATCCGCGCGGCCTATCGCAGGCTGTTTCGATCCGGCCGGCCGCTGCGGACGGCGCTGCCCGAGGTGATCGCCTCGGTGAAGACCGCGCCGGGACGTCGGCTGATCGAATTTTTGCAATCACCCTCGAAGCGGGGCTTTCACGCGGCGTCGAACCGCAACTCCGCAGATGAGTCCGAGCGCGACGGCGAGTAAGACCGTGCGAATTCTGGTAGCTCCTGACAAATTCAAGCATGCGCTGAGCTCTCGCCAGGCGGCCCGCGCCATCGCCGACGGCATTCGAGACGCCGACCCGACCATCGACGTGGACCTGTGTCCGATGGCCGATGGCGGAGAGGGGACGGGCGAACTTCTGGCGGCGGCGCTGCACGCGATGCCGCAATCGCGGATGGTGCGCGACCCTCTGGCTCGGTCACGGCGGGCGCAATGGTGGTGGTCGCCGACGCGTCGGCTCGCGATCGTCGAACTGGCGCAGGCCGCAGGTCACGCGCTGTTGACGCCGGATGAATATGCCCCGTTCAACGCTTCGACGTACGGCGTTGGTGAGTTGATCGTGGCGGCGCGTGAGGCCGGGGCGCACGAGTTGTTTGTGGCGTTGGGAGGTTCGGCGACGGTCGACGGCGGCGCCGGGCTGTTGCAGGCTCTGGGCTGGCGGCTGTTTGACGTGACGGGGCGCGAGATGCCGGTCGGCGTGGGGGGCGGCGCGTTGGCGCGGATCGCGCAGGTGCTTCCGGCGGGCGACGCATCACCGATGCGTGTGACGGCGCTGGTCGACGTGCAAAATCCACTTACGGGTCCGCACGGCGCGGCGCGGGTATTTGGTCCGCAGAAAGGCGCTTCGCCCACCGAGGCGCTGGAGCTTGACGACGGGCTGCGAAACTTCTGCGAAGTCTTGCAGAAGACGAAGCCGCGGCACGATTTGAACCCGGCGACGTCCGGGTTTGGCGCCGCGGGCGGCGTGGCGGTGGCCCTGCGAGCGGCATTTGACGCGCCGATTCGCTCGGGTTTTGAGACGCTGGCGACGCACGTGGGACTGGACGATCGGCTGGCGGCGTGCGACATCTGCCTGACCGGCGAGGGGCGGCTCGATGCGCAGACGGCGGGCGGCAAGGTGGTTTCGGGGGTTGCTCGACGGGCGAAGACGGATCGTCGTCCGGTCGTGGCGTTCGTGGGCCGGCTGGACCGCGCGGATGCGCCGGTGGGGGAAGACTGGCTGGGCAAGTTTGGGCTGCGCGACTGCGTGGAGATCACGCCGCCCGGCTACGACCTGAAGTCGGCGCTTGCCGACACCGAGATGAACCTTCGCATTGCGGTGGGGCGGTGGATTTCGCAAGAATTGCGGAGCAATTCGCGGAGCGATCCTCCAATATAGGCGCAATACAATCCCGCCATGGGACTCTGCTGCTAAAGCCGTTTCGCCGCGGCTCGGCCGCGCCGAGGCGTTTTGGCGGATAACGGGAACGCTGCCGAGCCGAATAGGCTCGGACAGACCGAAGGGCTGCGACCGCATGGTCGGCGCGGCTCTGATCGAACCCAGGAAATGAGGCTTGCGCCCGTGCGTCAACACCCGCTCCTGCGAATCTTCTCCAGCGTCAAGCTCGGCCTGTTGTGGCTGGCGCTGATCCTCATCTATGCCTCGGTCGCCTCGGCCTACGCCCCGATTCGCGGCGTGCTCGAACTCTCCGAGATGCAGATTTTTCAGCACTGGTTGTTCGTGCTGCTGGTGGCTTTGTTCATCGTCACGCTGGTCGTCACCACCTGGACCCGCATCCGCTGGAACATCACCAACGCGGGCGTGCTCACGGTTCACGCGGGGCTGATCCTGCTGGTGGGCGGGTCGGCGTTTTACTTCGGGAAGAAGGTCGAAGGCGATCTGCAGCTCTTTTCGCCAAAGGTCGAAATCCTTGCCGTTGGGCCGCGCGGCGGCGAACAGGTGGTCGGCAAGATGTTGGCCGAAAAGGGCAGCCGCTGGAGCCAGATCATGCCCGCTTTCGGCGGGGCTGTGGAATTGCGCGTGGCCGAGGCCAAGGAAGACGGGCTCGACGCAACCGCTGAAGTGATCGTTGAGGCCAGGTTGGGCGATGCGGTGCGGGCGGTGGTGCTCTCGAAAAACTCGCCGGTCGAGTCGCTCGGGCAGCAGCTCAAGGTTCGCTTCGTGCCGGCAACGCGGGTCGATCGCTTCTACGACGCGGAGACGGCGGCGCTCTTTGTGCGCCGCGCCGGAGCCACCGCGCCGGAGCAGGTGGCCGCGCTGCATGAGCTGCCGCGCTCGCGAAAGCGCTATATGGCGGGCGGTCCGACGATTCATGATCTGGATGGTCGAGAAGCAGCATCGAATCGCGTCGAGCCGCGGTTGCCTGTTTTGGGGCTGTGGACCGGCTGGTTTGAGCCGTGGCGCATGCCGATCGACGTGAAGTCAGACAAGCTTCCCTTTGACGTGCGGATCGACGGCTATCTGCCGTATGTCGAGCCGCAGGTCGAATTGGTTCTCAGCCCGGTCGAAGAGTCGAACACGTTTAGTGCGGCCGGTCCGGCGCTGCGTTTTCGCGTGAGCGATGGGGCGCGGACGCTGGCGAACGAAACGATCGCGGCGGCCGACGCTCGGCGTGCGGTGTCGGAGACGCGTTTCCCGTTTGAGATTGTCGCCGTCGCTTCGGAGGCGGAGCGCGTCGAGCGTTTGCGGCCGTTTGCGGGCACGCACGAACTGACCGTGACGCTGAAGGATCCGCCCTTCTCGCGCAGTTTCAACATCAGCCCGGGGCTGACGATCAACATTCCGAACACGAGCTACGACCTCAAGATCGAGTCGATCGACCCGGCCTGGCCGATGATCACGCCGCCGTATGAGGGCGCGGTGACGCCCGTGGCGCGGGTGCAGGTGAAGAACGGGCAGCGCGAGTTCAACCGCACCGTGTTGCAGCGCTTCCCGCAGCTTTCGCAGGACATCGACGACAAGGGCGTGCGCCATCGCGAGCCGCTCGATGCGAACATCGAACTCAAGTATCGCACGATCGAAAATGGCTGGGCCTACTTTCTGGTGGAGAAGGACAAGCCGCTGACGCTGGCGATGTTCAGCCCCAGCGGCGAACTGTCGGAGCAGACGATTGAAGTGGGCAAGCCGACCGCGATGCGCGTTGCCGACGGCAACGTGACGCTGACGGTGAATGAGTTTTTGCCGCGCGCGGTGATGATTCAGCAGCCGATCGTGACGCCCGCCGACCGGCAGCGGCCGGGGCTGCGGCGCGGCCCCTCGGCGATTCGCGTGCAGGTTCGCGGTCGCGGCGAATTCGCGAACTGGAGCGAGACCTACTGGACCTATCACGCCGACTATCCGACGCAGGAGTCGCTGCCGATCCGCGTCACCTACCCCGGCGACGGCAAGCCGTATGAGTTGATTTATTCGCGTGCGGAGCACTCGCTCGGCGCGACGATCGCCGGGGAGAAGCTCGAAGTCGAGTTTCAGCCGGGGCAATTCCGCGAGAACCGCTGGAAGAGCCTGTATCGATTTGCGGCTGCGAACGGCAACATTCGGCGCGGCAGCGTCGAGACCAACCGGACCGACGTCGTCGCCGGGTGGACGCTCTTTCAGAGCGGCGCGCCGACTAAGGATCACTGGGAATACACCATCCTCGGCGTCGGCAATCGCGAGGGGATGTGGCCGATGATTCTCGGCAGCATCCTCATTCCGCTGGGCTCGCTCTACGCGTTTTATGTGAAGCCGTGGCTGATCCGTCGTCGAAAGGCGGCGGCGCTGGCGGCGGCGGCGGGCCGCGTTTCTGCGACCGGTGCTTCGGGCGACGGCCTTGCGGCGAGCCGCAGTGTGGATCGTGAATTGACGGAGGTGCGCTGATGAGTTCTCCGCGTTTTGCTTTTCTGAGCCGCAGTCGTCGGGAAGCGGTGGTCAGTCACTGTTTGCTTCTGCTCGGCGCGTTGTTCGTGTTCGCACTTCCGGTCCGCGCCTCGGACGCGCCGACCAAGCCCTCGCTAAGAAACGACTCGCCGAAATCCCTCGGCTACGGCGAGAAGGCCCCGACCATCGCGATCGACGAAAAGACGCTCGCGCTCGACCGCGCCATCGACTGGACCGAGCCGGGGCTGATCGCCGTGCAGGAGGGCAATCGCTACAAGACACTCGAATCCTGGTCGCGCGAGGCGATGAGCGCCATGACCGGCCGCGAGCGACTGGGCGAGCTTTCGCCGATCGCGTCGCTCTTTGAGTGGCTATTCAACCGCGAGCGCTATCTCGATACGCCGCTGGTACGGATCAAGGAGCGCGGCTTGCAGATGCACTTCTCCGCTCATTTCCCGGAGGAGCAGCGCCGCCGCATTCAATCGACCGGGCGCATGACGCCGCGCGAACTGGCCGATGCCACCGTGCAGCGCCGCATGGAGGAGCTGGAGCCGCGGTTCGACACGGCGTCGGCGATGGGGCGCGTGCGCAAGGCCGAGGCGATCTGCGAGTTTCTGCCGCGGCTGACGCGCGTCGTGCCCGGCCCATCGAGCGACCCCAAGGCGCTTTGGCTTGCGCCCGACGATCTGCGCTCCAATGCGTCGTTCGCCTTCATCGACATCAAGAACCCCGACCGGGCCGAACTCGAGCGCATCGTGCAGCAATTCGGCATGCCGATTCAGGGCATCAAGCCGGAGACGGCGGTCGCGATCTACGGCGCGTGGACGCAATTGGGCGACGCCTGGCGCGCCGCCGATGCACCGGCGGTTCAAGGTGCGCTCACCCGACTCAGCGAATTGCTGCCGGCCAACGCGGCGGCGGGCGTTTATCCGAGTCATAGCCAGCGTGCCGCCGAGGCGCGTTATTACCGCTTTGGGAAATTCACCTGGGCCTATCTCGTCTATTTGACGGGTGCGATCGTCAGCGTGCTGGCGCTGGCCACGGGCTGGCGCTGGCCGTGGTGGATGGCGGTGCTGTTACTAGCGACGGCGCTGGGCATTCACGGCTATGGCATCGCGCTGCGCTGGTTCATCCTCGGGCGCATTCCGATTGCGAATATGTTTGAGGCAATCTTTTCGGCGGCGTGGATGGCGGTGGCGCTCGGTCTGATCCTGGAACTGGTGTTCCGCTCGCGCATCCTGCTGGTCGCGTCGACCGTGACCGGATTCGTCTCGGTGGTCGTGGCCACCTTTGCCGTGCCGGGCGGAGCCGACATCACGTCGATCATGGGCATTCTCGACGACATCATGCTCCGCATTCACACGGTCGTGATCACGTTCTCCTATGTCCTGGTCTTCCTCGCCGGCGTGATCGGCCTGGTTTATTTGCTGGCTTATTACGCTCGCACAGCGCCGCGCCCGGCGATTGAGTTGTCGACGATGGTGGCGCTGGCCGGCGGGCTGCTGCTGGTGGCGACGAATCAGCGGATGCTCGGCGGCGGACTGTATGACTTCAGCTTCGCCGTCACGGCGCTCAAGCCCGGCGCGAGCTTCGCGCTGGCGATCATCGCGGGGCTGGCGGTGCTCGTGATGATGGCGGCGATCGCCTTCGCCGCCCCGCTGATGGTCAGCAGCATCGCGGCGACGTGCCTGCTGGTCTTCGGCAGCATCGCCTGGCTGCGACACGATTTCGCGGTGACGGTCGGCTGGTCGCTGCTCGTCGGCGGAGCGGCTTGGTCGATGCTGACGGGTGTCACGCGCCTCGCGCTGGCGCCGCGCCTGGCGCTGGCGGGCGCGGGCGGCGGAGCGCTGCCGACGATGGAACGCCCGATCATGGCCGGCGGCGCGCCCGGCGACGAGCGCAGCGTCGAAGACCTGCCGGCGTGGATGCTGAACATCGACTGGATGCACTTGGTCGTGCTCAATCAGGTCTTCATCCTGCTCTTCATCGGCACGATCCTCGGCGCGGTGTGGGCCGATTATTCGTGGGGCCGGCCGTGGGGCTGGGATCCGAAAGAGGTGTTCGCGATGAACACCTGGCTGGTCTACGCCATCCTGATCCACGTCCGCTTTGTGGTGAAGCAGCGCGGCCTGTGGACGGCGTGGCTCTCGGTGATCGGCTGCGCGATGATGGCCTTCAATTGGTGGGCCGTGAACCACTACATCACCGGGATTCACAGCTACGCTTGACGCGATGAGGCGGCCGTCGACATTCAGCGGGCCTGGCGCGCGGACCGCCCGCATGCCCCTCCTGGTCGCATGCATCGTCACCTCCTGCGCGCTCAACGATCGCGCCGCGTTCGCAGACGATCGCGCGCCGGAGGCCCGCTGGGCGCGCGAGTTTGATCAGCCGATCGCGGGGGTTTGGCCCTTTCCAGAGAATGTGCGTTCGCCGTCGCGATTCGCCGTGGCGCTGCTCGATGGGCGCGTTTGCATCGTCGAGGGTGTGCTCGGCGAACCCGTCGGCGACGAGATTCGCGCCTTGCCCGGTGTCGCGGCGCTGCCCGGCTCGGCCGAGGGGATCGTCATCCTGCAGGACGTGCTGACGCTGATCGCGGTCGACCTTCAAACCGCGACGGTTCGATGGCGGGTGGAGCTCCAGCCGCCCGGCACGCGCGACATCGACCCGGAGTGGCGGCTGCGATACGTCTCGGCCGCGGCATTTCCGCGCGGCGTGGTCACGCTCGATTCCGCCGGTCACATTGAACTGCGTCGTCGGGCGAGCGGCGACCTGATTGAGGCGCACGATCGCCCGGCATCGCGCTATGGGCGGCTGATCGCTCCCATTCAGGAGACGGCCGCGGCGCGACAGGCAGCCTTGCCCTGCTGGCACCTCGCCCGTCGCGCTGGCGGCGGCGAGTTGCTCCCGCTGTTTGTCGAAGACGCCGTCGCCCCGTCGCGGCTGATCGCGCTGCGCGAGTGGCCGCTGCAAATCGCCGTCGATGGGCGCGGTTGCGTCGTCTGCCTGACGCACGACCGCATCTGGTGCTATGACCCGTGCAGCGCCGCGGGCGATCACGAGCTGCTGCTCGAAGCTCCGCTGCCGCGGGCCGCCTGGGCCGCGCCGCCGATCCTGGTGGGCGACCGCACCTGGCTGTTCGCGATTGGCGACGACGCACACTTGCGGGCCTACGCGACCTCGCGGGGCGCGGTGGAATGCGTCTGGGCGATGCCGGTTGAGCCGGCCGATGACACGCGCCTGCAGCCGGGCTTCGCGAGCGACATCCTGCTCGTCGGCGGTGGTCGCTTTCATCGCATTTCGCTCACGGGCGAGATCATGGAAAGCGGCGGAGTCGCCGACCTCGACGCTCGTCGCGCCCGATTTTTCGGCTACCTCGTGCAGGGGGCCACGCTGTACGCGCTGCGCTGATGCAAGTAGCTTGCCAACAACCCGGACTGTGGGAGCCACGCGACATGACTGCCGCCAGTGTGCCTTTTCTTCTGGTCGACGCCTTCGCCGAGCGGCCCTTTACGGGCAACTCCGCGGGTGTGGTGCTGCTCGATCGCGAGATCGAGCCGCGCGCCGCGCAGGCCATCGCCCGCGAAGTGAACTCGGCCGAGACGGCCTTTGTCCGCGTCGACGGCCTCGCGCTGGATCCGACGCGCCCGATTCCGCTGCGCTGGTTCACGCCCTCGGTCGAGGTGGATTTCTGCGGGCACGCCACGATCGCCGCCGCCGCCGCGATCCACGCGGCGCGCGTTCGCGACGCCGAGGCGATCACGGCCGACGCGCCGCTGCGCTTTGAGACGCGCAGCGGCCTGCTTGAAGTTTTCGCGATGATCGAGCGCGACGCCACCGCGGCCCATCCGCTGTGGCGGCTGCGGATGCCCGAGCCGAAGTTTGAGAAGGCGCCGCTCAACGTGCTGGAGCTGGCCCGCCTGCTGGGGGCCGAACTCGAGGTGTTCGATCCCGTTCTGCCGCTGGTGAGGACGCGCGATCAGGATGTGATCGTGGTTGTCAGCGCCTGGCAGCGGCTGAACGAGCTGCGCCCCAATATGAACGCCCTGCGCGACTGGTGTCGAAAGCACCGGCTGCGCGGCGTCATCGCGACCACGACGCACACCGTCACCAAGGCCGCGCACGTCAGTTCGCGGTTTTTCGCGCCCGCCGCCGGGGTCGATGAAGATCCGGTCACGGGCAGCATGCACGGCCCGCTGGTCGCGTTTCTGGCGGCTCATGGCCGCGTGCCGGTTGAGGGGGGCGTGGCGGAACTGAACTGCCTGCAAGGCATTCCCGGCGACCGCGGCGGTCTCGTTCGTGCTTATCTCGACTTGCGCGAAAAGCCAACGAAGGTGGAGATCGGCGGCCGCGCCTATGTGAGCATTCAGGGCCGCGTGGTGCTGCCCACATGAGCGCACGCACCGCGCGTCCAACGTGTCGGCGGACCATCGATGCGCGCCGCGGCGGCCTGCGGATCGCCGGCGGACGCAGTGATCTATTTGCGAGGGGAAGTTTTCGATCATGCTGACTGTCGGTCCCGAATTGGTCGGGCAGCGCGTGAGCCTGGTGACGCGGCCGGAGTGGGGCGTGGGCGATGTGCTGCGCGTGCAGCAGGTGGGCGACGCTTGGCGCGTCTCGATTCAATTCCCCACCGGCCATCGACAGCTCATGTCTCCGCCGGCGAAATTCGTTTCGCCCGGACAGGCGGCGGTGAAGCGCGAATCGGGCTGGCTCGATCAGGCGGCCGGCAGCGACCTCGACGCAAAGCTCCGCACCGTGCCCGAAGACCTGCGGCTGTTCCTCGGCACGGCGCTGCAAAAGTTCGCGGCGTTGCTGCCGCTGTATGAGTTGAGCGATGATCCGAAAGAGCTGATTCGCTGGGCGACGGCGCAGACCGGCGTGTCGCAGCCGCTGACCTACTGGACGCGTGACGAACTGGCGGCGGCGTTCGCCGTCTTCTGTCGCGATCGCGATACGCACGTTCGCGAGGCGCTCGACCGCATCGCCAAGGCCGGCGCGCTGGACGAGGCGCGGGCGCTGCTCAAGCAAGCCGGGCCGCAGACGCTGGCGCAGGTGTTTGACATCGCGCCGCGCATTCGCGGCCGGCTGTAGATTCTGGATTGGCTGCATCGCGGCCCGCAGTCCGACAAGGCGCGGCCTGCGGCTCGCCGGCCGACGAAACCAGCGTCCCGTCGATCTGTCGAATTACGAGCTAAGGCTGCCCATTCGTTCGCGTGCGATCCGCGCCGATTCCTTCTCGCCGAAGCGTTCCAGGATCTGCACGTAGATGCGCCACGCGTCCAGATTGTCGGGCGCGAGGCGCAGCGTCTGTTCGGCGCATTCGAGCGCTTCGTCCTTCTGGTCGAGCCGGGCGTGCAGTCCTGCCGCCAGCAGCCAGCCGTCCGCCATTTGCGGCGCGAGCTTCTGGGCCCGGCCGGTGAGGTCGAGCGCGGCCTTGAAGTCTTCGGTCGCGGCCAGGGCCTGAGCCTCGAGCACCAGCATCGCGGCGCTGTCGGCCCGCTTCAGCGCCGGGCGGCGCAGCCACTGCAGCGCCTCGCGGGGCTGATTTTTGGCGATCAGCGCGCCGACATACGCGGTCGCGAGCGACTCATCGACCGGCCCCTCGGCGTCTGCCAGCAGCGACCCGAGGTGCTCCAGCGCTTCGTCGGGCTTGCCGCTCCAGCTGAGCAGCAGGCCGAGTTTCTCGTTCATCGTGCGCTCATCGGCCCCCATCTTCAGAGCGACGCGATAGCTCTTAATCGCGCGCGGCAGATCGCCTGTCGATTGATAGAGGCCGGCGATCGCGGCGTGGAAGGCCGGCTCGCTGAAGAACCGCTGCTGCTCACGCTCGAGCGTCTGCACGCCCTTCGCCGCGTCGCCCGCCGACGCCTGGCACTGGGCCCACGCCGCCAGGTAATCGAGCTTGTCCGGCTCGATCGCGGCGGCCCGCTCGTAGTCGTCGGAGGCAAGGTCCCACTCTCGCTGGCGCTCGTGCAGCGTGCCCAAAAGGAACCACGCCTTCGCGGCGTCGGGCGTCTCGGTCACGAGGGCCACAAGCTGCTGCTCGGCGGTACGAAGGTCGCCGAGCGCGATGTGGACCTGGGCCTGCAACTCGCGGGCTTCGAGCCGTTGCGGGTCGAGGGCGACGGCTTCATTGGCGAGCTTGAGCGCGGCGTCGGTTCGTCCGCTGCGCAGCTCCGCCGAAGCGAGCTCGACCTTCATCGTCCCGCGCTGCTCGTCCCAGGCCGAGCGAATCTCCTCTTTTCGCGTCGGCTGCGGGGCGTTGCAGGCGAGCTGCAGGGGAAGGGCCGCGAACGTCAGCGCAGCGAGTGCGACGAACCGTGCCATACGTCCCACGTCCTGGAGCAACACATCCAACTGCTTCACGGCTTGGGCTCCATCTTCGAACTCGGCGCCGCGCCCTTGCCGCTCGAAGGCGGAACGGGCGTCATGGTTTCGATTGGTCGCGTCACCGGCGGCGGCGCGACGCGCGGCGATGAAGATTGCGGCGTTGCGGATGGCTGCGGCGTCGCCCGCACCTCGGCGCGGATCTCTTCTTCCAATTCGATTTCCGCCGCCCGCGCGTCTTCGACCATCGCGTCGGTATTCGGCAATCCCTGCACCGGTCGCGCCGGCTTACCCTGTTGCTCGTTCAGCATCTCGGCCAGGAACGTTCGCATCGCCGAGCCGGTCGCATGCCAGGTGCGCTCGCGGACGAGCTTCTCGCGCAGCTTCACGGCGTCGAGGTGTCGCGGGTTGAGCTGCAGTGCGGCGTCGAGGTTCGAGAGCGCCTTGTCGATCTGTCCCGCCTGCAACTGCTCGACCGCGTCGCGATAGCGGGCCCCGGCGAGCTGGTCGCGGCCGCTGCCCATCAGGCCGTTGCGCGCGTTCACGCGCATGCGCTCCGCGTCCTCGCTCACCGCGGCGTAGGCCTCGGCCGAGGCCGCGTCGTCGCGGAGAACGTGGACCGTGAGCAGAATGATGACCTCTTCGCGTACGGTCTGATCCTGCTGCACGCCGAAGAGATTGCCCAGCACGGGCATATTTCCAACCAGCGGCACCTGACTCTTGCTGGCGTTGGACCGCTCGCGAAACAGGCCGCCAATCAGAATCGTGTGGCCGTCTTTCAGCAGAATGTTGGTCGTGGCCTCGGTGGTTTCCTGAAAGGGCAGGTTTGCCGCGGTCAGGCCGCCGTTGCTGTCTTCCGGGTGAATTTCCATCCGCACTTCGTTCTGTCCGGTGACGAAGGGGCGGAAGATCAGTTTGGTGCCGGTCTCGAGGTATTCGACGCTCTGGACGGCGGCGGTCTCGGTCACGGTGGTGGTCAGATAGCCGTCGCGTCGTCCGACGATCACTTCGCCGCGCTGCTTGTTGAGCGTCAGCATCTTGGGGTTGGCCATGATGGTGACGTCGGTGATCTGCTCCAGGGCGCGGATGAAGAAGCCGAGCTGATCCTTGACGATGCCGAAGGTAAATCCGCCGCCCGGCACGCGATCGTTGAAGTCGGTGCGGAGGGTGCTGGAGAAGTTGTCCAGCCGGTCAAAGGGCAGCGCTCCGACGGCCAGATCGGTCACGCCGGGGCTGGTGGCGTTGAGCATTTGCAGGTCGATGCCGCCGAGCGTGTTAAAGTCGATGCCCAGCGCGTTTTGTTCATTGAGGGTCGCACGCAGGATGGTCGCCTCGACCAGAACCTGAGGCGGTCGCTGATCAAATTCTGCCAACGCCCGCTCGATGACGGCGAGCCGCTTTTTGGAGGCGACGACGACGAGGATCTCGCGTCCCGCGGGCGCGAATCCGCCCGCCGACTCTTTGTCGGATTCAATGCCCTCTTTCGGCTCGGCGGTGCGCGTGATCATGGCGGATGTGTCGAGCAGCGGCTTAACGAACTCTTCGGCCTGAATCGCGGTGACGTAGTTGAGCGTGAAGACGCGCGTCTCCAGTTCGTCGGCCTCGGTGCTCTTTTTGTCGCAATCGGCGCCGCCGGCGGGCCCGGCGCCATCGCGGCGGGGGAAGACAAATGTGATTCCGTCGCGGACTTCATAGACGAGGTTGTTCGAACGCAGGATGGCGTTGAGCGATTCCTCGAACGTCACCTGTCGCAGCACGAGGCTGACGGTGCCGGTGACGCCGTTCTCAATCACGATGTTGCGGTCGCTCTCCTCGCTCAGGAGTTCGAGCGCGTCGAAGATGGCGACCTCGCGCAGCCGCACGTCCATCCGCCCGCCGGCCCGCATCTCGATGCGGTCGTCGCTCAGGTCGGACTGTGTCGGCGGCAGCTGCGCGATGCGAGCCGTGTCCTCCGGCGTCGCCTGGGTGATGAGCAGGGGGATGAAAGCGCAGATCAGGGTGAACATGTGAGGGGTTATCGGCAGGGGGGGCCGGCGCAGCACCTGCTCAACGGCAGAATCCGCGCTGAATCGGCAGCTTTCGCGCTGATCGGAGGGCCGGGCGGGGCCGGGCCATCGGGGTGGCGGGGGGAGTCGTTACCCGCGGCAGCGTTTTAGGCGGGCGGGGTAGCGGGCTTGGGGCGGGTCCAGAGCCCCGCCAGCGGGCGCACCAGGCGGTTTTTGAGCGCGGTCCAGATGGCCGGCGCCCGCGGACCGGAGTTGAAGTCTGCCACGAGGATCGAGACGTCGTCGTGGCCGGTCTTGGCCGACCAGCCCTGCACCGCGCCCGCCAGCCGCGCCACGGTGTCTTTGGGCGGTTGCTTCATCAAGTCCTGCAGCAAGGCTCGGAGCCGGTTTTCGCCGAACTGCTCGCCGCTGGCGCTGGGCGCCTCCAGCACGCCGTCGGTGATCAGCACCAGCCGATCTCCCGGGGAGACGCGGAAAGTCCGGCGGCGGAAGCGTGTTCGCGGATCGGCGGACAGGGGCAGATCGAAAAGCTGGGAGCCTTCCTGCGCGGCGGCGGGCTGAACGCGGGCCCACTTCGACTCGTTCGCGCGGCAATACCAGGCGTGCGGATGGCCGGCGTAGCTGATGGAAACCGAGCGCGAGGGCGCGTAGTAGGTGACGACGACCGCGGTGGTAAAGAGCCCGTCGCCTTCGCTCAGCTCGGTGTTGAGCTTGGACAGCAGAATGCGCTGGTCCGGCGAATTCATGTGGCGGCGCATCATGCGATGCAGCGACTGGCTCAATTTCGCCACGCGCTCGCCATGGCCCGCAACGTCCGCCAAACTCATGCGCGAAAGCAAACCCGACCCGCAGACCGATAGATAATGTACGTCGCCGCCGCGCCCCCCGTCGCTGGGGTAGGAGCGGAGCCATCCGTTCACGCCCGGCAGTTCGAAGGGCGTGTCGATGGGCCGGTTGCCGCCCCAGACCTCGTTGCAGACGAGCACGGGCGGCGCAGGTTGAGCGATCGTTGCTGGATTCGGCGGCGCGGAAAGTGGTTGCTGCGTTGCTGTCATGTTTTTTTGGAACCACGCGTCGCGGACGAGCGACCAAGAAACCGGCAAGCCGGACTGGTTCGCGCGCCGCAAGGTCCTAGTTGTTTGAGCCGCGAGACCTCTTTATCATACTTATCTTATGAAGACTCTCATCGGGCCTGCTGCCGCCGCCCCCACCAATTCGATGAGTTCCCGAGCCGCAAGTTTCTCGTGGATCGGTAAAACGATCGGCGTTGTGACCTTTGTACTGTTGATGATCATCGCGGCTCAGCCGCAGATGAAGATCATCCTTCCGGATACGCCCGTTCCGCA
>JALHOX010000040.1 GCA_022842805.1 Phycisphaerae bacterium
CGCGGCCGAGGCCCTGCCCGCCGACACCGAGCGCGCCGCCCAGCGCCGACGCAACGCCGCCCGCTGGTTGCGCCGCCACTGGGAAGACTGGCTGACGCCGCTCCGCGCAGAGCACAGTGCCATCGACGCCTGGCGCCAGTCTGTCGACGGCGGGCTGCATGAATTCGTCGACACCTACCGCCGCGACTTTCTGGAAGACCCGCGCCGCTATGACTGCTTTCGCCTCGCGACGGTCGAACTGCTGCGACTGCTCGAAGTGCCGGGCGTTTCGAACGCACTGGCACAGACCCGCGCCGTCGTCACCTGGCCGGTGCGACGGCTGTTTCAGGCCGGCCGCGACTGGCTCTCTTCCGTCCGCCGCCCCGGCGACCGCGACGCCGGCGGCGCGCCGCGCGGGGCAGAGGAACTGGTCCTCCAATCCGCACTCGACCGCATGCTGACGGGCTTGCGACATGGCTGCGCACGACACGAGGAGGGCGGAGACCGTGCAAATCCGCAGCGAACGGACGAGGCCGCCCGCTCGCCGCTGGTCTGGAGGGCCATCGCCGCTCGACTCGATGCCGAAGACGCATCGCTGCGAGCCGAGCTGGCCCAGCACCTCGCGCTGCACGCCGCCGCCGCCCAGCGCGAAATCGGGCGCACCGCCGAAGAACTCTACGCAGTCCTGCAGAAAAACCCCGCCGCGCTCGCCGGGCTGCGGGCCACGCGGGCCGTGGCCGACGCCGCGGGGCTGGTGCTCGCCTTCAAGACCGGCGGACTTCATTTCCACGACCTGCTGCTCGCGCCCGCCATGCTTGCGGCCACCAGCTTTCTCAGCGAAGGCGTGCTCGGCAGCTACATGTCGCAATCGGCCGCCTTGCTCAAGCAGCGGCTACTCGCCGATGTGCGCGAACGACTCGTCGGCGAGCGCTTTCGCCCCACTCTGGTTCGCCTCGGCGAAGGCTTGCGCGGCGACGGACTCATCGGCATCACGCCCGAGGAGAGCGCCGCGGCCGACGCCGCCATTCGCGCCTGGGAGACCGCGCGATGAGCTCGCTACAAGGCGCCCCGCCGATGCGCCCCATCGAGCGCGAGCTGTTCGCCTTCGCCCAGTCGGCCCACGCCGCCGGCTGGATCGGTGCAGCCCGCCTCGCGCAGCTTCAAAACATCGAGCGCTCTTCGCCCGATCTGCTCTTCTCGCCCGCGCCGGCCCGGCCGATCGTCGTCGGCCTCTTCGGCGGAACGGGTGTCGGCAAAAGCAGCCTGCTGAACCGCATCGCCGGCGTGAACGTCTCGCAGACGGGCGTCATGCGCCCAACCTCCCGCAGCGTCACTCTCTATGTTCATGAGCAGGTCTCGCTGGCTGAACTGCCCGCCGATTTGCCCGCCGATCGCATCGCTGTAAAGCGCCATGCCGATCCAAATCATCGTCACGTCGTCTGGGTCGATACGCCCGACCTCGACAGCGCCGACGAAGCCAATCGCGCCTGCACGCTGGCCTGGCTCGGCCACCTCGACCTGCTGGTCTACGTCGCCAGCCCCGAGCGCTATCGCGACGACGTCGGCTGGCGCGTCCTGCGCGATCGCCAGGCACGCCACGCCTGGATCTTCGTCATGAATCGTTGGGACGAAGGCGGCGGCGGACAAGACGCCGACTGGTTCCGCGTCTTGCGCGAGGCCGGGTTCGACGACCCCCTGCTCATTCGCACCAGTTGCGCCGAAGCTGCCGGTCGACAAGCTGCCCGTCGCGACAGCGATGAACTGCCCGTGCTCACCGACGCCGTCCGCGCCCTCTTCGACGCCAGCGGCGTCGAGCGACTGGCGCTTCGCCGGGCGCGCCTGCGAAATGAGGAGCTGGCCGCCTGGCTCGACGACGCAAACCGCGACATCGGCGACGCCGGCGCCTGGGGCGCCGCCACACGCTCCGCCCGTGAGCATTGGCCTGCCGCCGCCGAGACGATTCGATCCGCCGCCGCTTTCGGGGTCGAGATCGCCGCTCGTCGCTTTGCGACCCGGCAGAGTCCGCTCGGCGGTGTGCCGGAGGCCCTGCTCCGACTGACCGGGCGGGCCGCCCCCGCGCCGTCGCCCGCCGCCAATCAACCCACCATCGCCGAAGCGCGGGAGGGCGCGCCAGGCCCCGCGACGGGTGGCGAAGACACCGCCTGGGCCGCGCGACTGGTTTGGGATGGCTATTCGGAGGAACAGATCGAGAACTTCGCCCAGCGCTCGCTGATGGTCCTCGATCGCGCCGGCCTGCCGACCGCCGCAGCCGAGGGCGCCCTCGATCGCTTCCGCAACACGGCCATCGCCTCCGCCCGCGGCGAGATCGAGCGCAGCCTCCGCGCCGCCCTCGCCGCCCCAGGCCGGGCATGGCAACGGGCTGCCATCGCCGTGCTCAAGTGGCTGACCCGCGTCCTGCCCATCGCCGCCGCCCTTTGGATCGCCTATGCCGCCGTCATCGGCTTTCACCGCGGCGCAAGCGGCGGCGGGGCCTACTTCGGCAGCGAGTTTCTCTTCTCCGCGGGCACACTGCTGCTGGTGGCCTGGGGGCTGCCCGCGCTTCTTCGCTACTCGCTGCAACCTTCAGTCGAGGATGCCGCCCGCGCCGGTTTGCGCAGCGGCCTCGAGCTCGCCCTCAGCGCGGTCACCTCCGCCCATGCAGACGCGCTCGCACGGCTGGAGCGCGACGCCGCCGCCATACGCGGCGCGGCCGACGGCCTGCTCAACCGGCTGCGCTCCGAAGCGCCCGAGCCGCCACCGAGCCCCCACGAAGACGCCATCCGTCGCCTCGTCACGCGCGCCGCCAGATAGGTCGGGCTTTCCGCCGACCGCTTCATCGGCCCCCCGGCGGCTTCGCCATCGCCCCGTCCCCCTGCGGGCCCGACGACCCGTTTTCGTAAGTTCCGATAGCGCGCTAATCGTTCGCGCGCCGCCGTCGTTTCGAATATCGTGCAGGGTTATGGCCGAATCGATCATGCTGGCGTTCCTGCGCTTCGAGCAGCCGATTTATCTCTGGCTGCTCCTGATTGCGCCGCTGCTCATCGTGTGGTCCTATCCCAAGCTCGCGGGACTGGGGAATACGCGCCGCATCATCGCGCTCGCGGCTCGGGCCGGGGTCATCACCCTGCTGGCCCTGGCGCTGGCCGGCGCCAGCCGCGTGCAGACCGCCAAAGACCTGACCGTCCTCTTCCTGCTCGATCGCTCGAACAGCATCCCCCGCAACGTGCAGCGCGACGCCTTCGCCCAGCTCAAGCAAAAATCAACCAGCGGCAAGCCCGACGATCGCGTCGGCATCATCGCTTTCGACGGCGCCGCCGCCGTCGAGCAGTTGCCCATGGCCGCGCTCGCCATCGATCGCGTCACCGACCCGCTCAAGCCCGACCACACCGACATCGCCGCCAGCATGCGGCTCGCTCTGGCGCTTTTCCCGCCCGATAGCGCCCGGCGCGTGGTCCTGCTCTCGGATGGCAACGAAAACGTCGGCGAGGCGCTCCGCGAAGCCGACAGCTACAAGGCCGCCAACGTCCCGATCGATGTCCTTCCGCTGGCCTATGAACACGGCAACGAAGTCGTCTTCGAACAACTGCGGACGCCGCCCACCGCCTCAGCCGATGAAACCGTCGCGGTGCAAATGATCATTCGATCGCAGCGCCCCGCCCGCGGACGCGTCCTGCTCTACGACAACGATCAACTGGTCGACTTCGGCGACGGCGGCGGAAAAGCCGGCTCACCCATCACGCTCGACGCCGGGCCCAACCGCATCGTGAAGCGCCTGCCGATCCGCGGCACGCGGCCGCACCGCTTCAAGGCCGTCTTCGAGCCCGACGAAGGCACGGTCGACACCATCAGCGCCAACAACGAGGGCCAATCCTTCACCGTCGTCTCCGGCCCCGGCAAGATCCTCATCCTCACCACGCAGGACGACTTGAATCTGCCCACACCCTCGGCCGAAGTGCTGGCGGCGGCGCTGCGCAGAGAAAAGCTCGATTGCGAAGTCGAAATCGCCGGCTCGCGCCCGATCGATCAGGTCACGCTGCTCGAATACACGCTGGTCATCCTCGCCAACGTGCCGAAAAACGACCTGTCCGACGCGTCCGTCCAGGCCCTCGCCACCTACGTCCGCGACGTCGGCGGCGGCCTGATCATGCTCGGCGGCGATCAGAGCTTCGGCGCCGGCGGCTGGACCGACACGCCCATCGAAGAGGTCATGCCCGTCAGCTTCGACGTCAAGAACAAAAAGCAGATCCCCAAGGGCGCGCTCGTGCTCGTCATGCACGCCTGCGAAGTGCCCAACGGCAACTACATCGGCGAGCGCTGCGCCGTCGCCGCCATCAAGACGCTCAGCACGCGCGACCTCGTCGGCGTGCTCAGCTATCGCTGGATCAGCGATCAGCAGGGATTCTGGGATATCCCGCTGCGCGTCGTCGGCAACAAAACTGAAGTCCTGCAGCAGGTGCTGAAGATGCAGATGGGCGACATGCCCGATCTGCACGAGGTGATGGCCCCCGGCGTCGACGCGCTCATCGCCCGCAAAGACGCCGCCGCCAAGCACATGATCATCGTCTCCGACTTCGACCCCGCCGCGCCGTCGTCGGGGCTGATCGACAAGATGAAGAAAAACGGCATCACCTGCTCGACCGTCGCGATCGGCTACGGCGGACACCAAATCGATGAATCCAAGGCCAAGTGGATCGCCGACTCGACCGGCGGAAAGTTTTACGCGACCGACAAGTTCGACGAGCTGCCGCAAATCTTCATCAAGGAAGCCCGCATCGTGCAGCGCTCGCTCCTGCAGGAGCAGCCCTTCACCCCGCGATTGGTCAACGCGCTGCCGACCACCGTGCGCATGCTCATGGGCGATGGTTTGCCCGAACTGCGCGGCTATGTCCTGACGACCGCCAAACCCTCGGCCGACATCCCGCTCGTCCGCGCCACCGAAGAGGGCAACGACCCCGTCCTCGCCCAGTGGCAGGTCGGCCTCGGCAAGACCGTCGCCTTCACCAGCGGCATGTGGTCGCGCTGGGGCAACGACTGGGCCGCCTGGCCGAAGTTCGCTCCGCTGTGGGGGCAAATCGCACGCTGGGCCTCGAAACAGGGCGACCGCGCCGGCCTCGATGTGACCACCAGCGTGCAGGGCGGCGTCGGGCGCGTCCGCGTCGAGGCCGCCGACGAAGCCGCCGTCCAGCAAATGCAGCTCGGCGGCACACTGATCCTGCCCAATCAGGAGGCCGTGCCGCTGCGGCTGACGCAGGTCGGGCCGGGCAAGTACGAGGGCGAATTCGACGCCTCGGACCGCGGCAACTACATCCTCAACCTCTCCTACGCCAGCGGCGTCGGCGCCAACGCCCAGTCGGGCACCGTACGCACCGGCGTGTCGGTCGCGTATTCGCCGGAGTTCGAGGAGTTGCAGACCAACCTGCCGCTGATCGAAGAGATTCGCAGCCGCGCCGGCGGGCGCAATCTCGCGGCCGACCCCAATTCGAGCGTCTTCGATCGCGCCAGCCTGCCGCGGGTCGAGGCTCGCCGCCCGATCTGGGAAGACCTGATGCGCTGGATGCTCATCCTCTTCCTGCTCGACGTCGCCATCCGACGCGTGGCCATCAACCCGCTCGCGATCCTGCGCGGCGTACGCTCGCGCATCGCCGAGGGCGCGGGAACGCGCCAGACCGGCGAAGCCAGTGCCGCCGTGTTGAGTAGCTTGAAGGGGGCGAAGGCCAAGGCCGACACGACCGCGAAGCCCGGCGCGGGCAAGCCCGGCGTGCCGGAACAGGGCGCACCGCCCAGCCGGGCCGCAAAGTACGACGCACCGGCCGGCACACGCCGCGGCGAAGGCGATCTGTCGCAGGCTCTGGGCGGCGCCAGCGGCGAACAAAAGCCGGTGGTCGCCCCGCCCACGCGCAAGAAAGCCGACGCGGGAGAGGCCGATTACACGTCGCGCCTCTTGAAAGCCAAGAAGCGCGCCCGACAGGACGACGAGGGGGATGGGGCGGCGGGCGGCGAATAGTCGCGGCGTCGACTTCCGCCGACGACGCGATCTCGCTCGCTACGCCGCGCCGGCGGTCGCGTTTTCGGCCACCAGCTCGATGACCGCAGTGGTGACCGCGCCAAAGAGATTGGTAACCAGATCGATCACGCCATTCTCGACCGCCAGGCGAAGCTGGCTGTCGCAGCCGCCCAGTTGCAGCGCTACGCCGCCGCTGGAGAGCATGGCCAAGCGCAGAATCCAGGCGCGTCGAACGTTGAGGGCACGCTGTTGTTTCATCTTTCGCTCCGTACTTTTCCGGGCGGAATCGCCTCCGCACCCGACGCGACTTATACCCGAATCGCACGTCGGGCGCTGCAACTATACGCCCCGCGGCAATGGCCGGGCTGTCAGCTTTAGTCGACGGATGGGGCGGGGCGGGAACGGTGTTTCACGTGAAACAGCGTTGCGCACGCAAACGGCGTGCCGCAAACGGCCGGAGTGTCCGAGAATCGCGCGGTTTGGCGGACACCGTCGCAGCCGACAGTGCATCATTCCATCAACCCTTTCCGCCACGCCAGCCGATGGTGCGTCGAGGGACGCACCCTACGACTCGGCGACTCGCAGCGCGTCGCGCCAGCGCCACTCCAGCAGCGCCAGCCCGCCGACGAACAGCGCCTCGCCAAACAGCGCGGAAAGGCCCCAGTTGGTCGCCGAACGAGCGAAATAGACGCCCAAGCCCACACACACGCACGCCCACATCAAGTTGGCGGCCGCCAGCAGCGCGATGAGCGCTGGAGGTCGGCTTGAGCGGATGGCGAGCGAGAACGAATAGCAGGCATAGAGCAGGTTTGCGGCGCCGGTCAGCAGCAGCAGGCCACGCGGCAAGCCCTGCAGCCGGCTGAGCCAGTCGCTGAGCGACAACACGAGGACGCCGACCAGCGCGCCGGCAGTGCAGTCGATCCAGAGCAGGTACTTTGGCAGAAGACGGTTCATCTCGACGCCAACAACAGTAAATAGATCGTCAGATTCGTGAACCAATGTAGGAGGCCGGCACAGACGATGGAGCGCGTGCGAAGTGCAAGCCAGCCGGTCGCGACGGCTTCGCTTGAGTATCGCACCGCCGCGCGGGCTGAAGCCGCGCGGCTCGTCAGCGTCAATCCGACGCAATCCAGGTGTAGTGTGCGTCCCTCGACGCACCCGATGCGCGACGTCAGCCGAGGGTGCGTCGAGGGACGCACCCTACGTCTGAAGCCACGCGGCTCGTCAATCGTTGACGGTCATGATGCAGTAGCCGTGCGGCGGAAAGCTGAGCGAACTGCCGCTGCGTTTGGCGTTGGACAATAAGTCGCTCGCCTTGGCCGATGCCAGCGGCGCGCCGGTCGGCAGATCGACGGTCGCCGGCTTGGGGGTGAGGTTTGCAACGACCCACGTCGTCTTTCCCTCGTGCCGCCGGGCGAAGACGAGGATGCCGGATTTCTCCAACGCCTCGGCCCACGGCTCCTTCGCAAACCACTCCAACGTTCCGCGACGCAGGGGGGCATTTTCCGTGCGCAGCTTCGCGAGCGAGCGATACAAATCGCGCATGCCTGCGTCGGGCGTCTTCCAGTCGATCTCCATCTTTTCAAAGAGCGACAGCTTCTGCGTGTTGCCCGATTCCTGACCGTTATAGATCAGCGGCACGCCCGGCAGCGCAAACGTGAGCACCGCCGCCAGCCGGGCGCCGCTGGGGCCATAGCGGGCCATTGCGGGCGTGTCCCAGGCGCACTTGTCGTGGTTATCGCTGAAGCGCAGCCGCATCGCGCCGCGTGGGAACTCGAGATCCTCTTCGACATAGGCCTGACGAAGCTGCGCCGGCGTGAGCGTTCCCTCTTTCAAGCCGCCCAGCAGCGACCACGTCCGCCAGTCATAGGTCAGGTCAAACGCGGTGAGATGCTCGGCGGGTGCGTCATCCTCGGCCAACATCATGATGGGCCGCATCTGCTGCAGTTCGGGCACGATGCCATCCCAGAAATCGAGCGGCACCATGCCCGCCACGTCGCAACGGAAGCCGTCGATGCCGATATCGCGAATCCAATAGGTCATCGCGTCGCGCATGTAGGCCCGCACGCCGGGCACGTCGTAGTTGAGATCGGCGACATCGCTCCAATCGGCGACCGGCGGCACGATCTTGCCGCTCGCGTCGCGCGTGTACCAATCGGGATGTTTGTCGAAGAGCGGCCCATCCCACGCGGTGTGGTTGGCGACGAGGTCAATGATCAACTTCAAGCCGCGGGCGTGGGCCGCTTTCAAGAGCGCCTTGAAATCGTCGATCGTGCCGAACTCAGGATTGGTCGCCGTAAAGTCGGTGACGCTATAGGGGCTGCCCAGGGTGCCCTTGCGATTCTTCGCGCCGACCGGGTGAATGGGCATCAGCCAGAGCACGGTGACGCCGAGGTCTTTCAGTTCGTCGAGCCGCGATTCGAGCCCGCGGAAGGTGCCCTCTTTGCTGAAGGAGCGCAGGTAGACCTCGTAGACGACCGAATCGCGGACCCAGTCGTGCGAGGCGCGGGCCTTGGCGTTGCGATGTTCGCCGATCAGCAGTTCGTTGAGCGACTCTTTGTAGGTCGCGAGGTAAACGGGCCGAATGATTCCGCCCGGCCCGCCATGATCGACGATCCGCACGGCGAGGGTATTCGCACCCGGCTTCACGCGGCCCGCGTCGAGCGCCACCGCGAAACGCCGATCGACGCGCGTCTCCTTGGCGATCTCGACGCCGTTGAGATAGACCGTCGCCTCGTCGTCGACGCCGGTGAAGAGCAGCGCGAACTTGTCCATTCCCGCGGGACGGGTGCCGGGCAGCGTGAACTCGCGGCGAAACCAGCCGATGCCGTCGTAGGGGGGCATGGTGAAATCGTCCCAGTTGCCGGGGACGTGCATGGCGCGCCAACTGCCGTCGCCGGTGCTGCCCGGCTTGGCGGCGGCGGGCCCCTCAAACCAGCGCTCGCGCACGCCGACGTCCTGCGGGTCGATGCGGAAGAGCCATTCGTCGGCGAGGGGGGTGCGATGGGCGCTCAAGTCGGGGGACTCCTGGGAAAGGGCGGCATTTGTGACGAGCAGCGCTGCGCAGATCGCGGCGATGCGGGAAGTTGGCCAATGGGTCCGGTGGTTTCTCAACATGGGCGAAATCGTAGCGGGTGCGAGTGCAGATTCGCGGGAGTTGCGGCAGTGCACGAGCGAGAATTGAAAAACCGGCGGTTGCACTTTTCGCCCAGGCTCAAACTCCTCGACCGCGTCCCCGCACCGGCACCGCAATCTCCGTGCTCACGATCGCGACCTCTGCCAGCGGGCGATGAACCTGGTAGAACTCCACGCAGGGCAGGCCCAGACAAACCAGCGACCGCTCGCGGCGGATTCGCCCGAAGACTTGCTGGTACGCCGCGGGCAGCGATGCCAGCGGGCCGACGTTGGTGGTTAATGCAAACAATCCGCCGGCAAATCGCTGATGGCCGACGGTCCTTTCACTTCGAAAACTCTCGGGGACGCGCAGCGCCGCGTCGAAGCGGAGATCTTCGGGTCGCGTGATACCGGGGGCGTCGTGAGCGATCCCCATCAGCACATACGGCTCGCGCAGGCCTCGCCGCCGAGCCCAGCCGATGAGCTTGTCCCAGAGCGCGACCGGCACGTCCTCGTAGGGCCCGTAATGGCGGATGAACGCCAGCGACATCGGTTGCAGCGTGCGCACGACGGTGTTGGAGAGCGACGTCGGCGCCGCGGACTCAA
Source organism: Phycisphaerae bacterium (assembly GCA_022842805.1). Lineage (GTDB taxonomy): Bacteria > Planctomycetota > Phycisphaerae > UBA1845 > Fen-1342 > JALHOX01. Next base: position 9,704 of record JALHOX010000040.1, read on the forward strand.
CCCGCTGCGGCGGCTCCGCCTCGCTCGAAGCCGGCAGTTTGCCCTTCGCTCGAAAGGCGCGCGGCGCGAGGCCAAAGCGCCGTCGAAACGCGCGGCTGAAGGTTTCGTGACAGGTAAATCCGCAATCGAGCGCGATCCGCAAAATGCTGTCTTCGAGCAACACCAGACGCAGCGCGGCGCGCTCCAGACGAAGCCGCAATGTGTATTGCTTCGGCGTCTCGTCCATCATGCCGGCGAAGCGGCGAAGAAAATGGGGCGCGGAGCAGCCCGCGATGGCGGCGACGGCACCGAGAGAAATGTCGCTGTCGAGATGGGCTTGAATGTAGGTCAGAACCTTCGTCAGCGCGGCGTCATCCATAGCGCGGGGCTCGCCTGATCAAAGAACTGCTGGTGAAGAACCGGAATTCGAAGTCTCATGCTAACCGGCGCCCGCCGGCACGCGAGCCGCGCCGATCTGAACCGCTGCCAGCGCGCCCAAGTAGACCGCCGCCAGCTTTGTCAGAAACGAGACCGTGAACATCGCGGCGATCTTGCCGTTGATCCCGGCGGTGAGCAAGACGGCTAAGTCCACGAGAAAATAGACCGCCCAGATCGTGAGCGCGGCCTTGAACGCCAGCGAAGGACTCCACCACCCAGCGACCCAGTAGCCAGCGAGAAACATGAGCGGCATGCCGGCGATGATGCTGCAATAGGGAGCGGCGACCTTGATGTGCTCCTGGTAGTACTGCGGCGGATGGCCCGGATTGATCAGATGGCCGTAAGCGACCATGTACAAGACGCTGGCGACGACATTCAACACCATCACCAACAGTGCCACGCCGAACAACCAAGCCAAGCGGTCGAGAGTCATCATTGTGCCTCCGAGGCGGATTTCGCTGCATCTGGCTGCATCGCGAAGGCCACGGTATCTCGCGCCGGATCGCTGTTCTTGACGTTTCTTGCGCCGGGCCGCCCAAAAGCCGCTGATTCCGCGTCAAGTGGCAACGGGATCGGGCGAGCGCGGCGAGGAAGCGGCGGGCCCCTCGATTCAGCGCTCGCGGACGCCGACCTCCTGCGGGTCGATGCGGTTTATGCCGCCGCCGTGCGGCTGCAATGAAGTGGTCGCCCCCCAAAGTCCCCCGACCGCGTTCATGAACATTGGCGCAACCGGCCGCGCGCCGTCCGAATCATCGAACGTCTTCAGCCGCCGGTGATCAACGCCACGAACGGTGAAATGTCGCCGACCGTGACGAAGCCGTCGGCGTTAATGTCGCCGAGGCTGATATCGCATGTTGGATAGGCGATTGGATATCCGGCGGGATCGCTAAGCGCCAGCACAAATCCGCTGACATCGCCGACGGAGACCACGCCGTCGCAATTCATATCGCCGACGGTCCGGCTGCAGAGCTCCAGCGCGGTATACGCGCTGGAGCGCACTCCGCACTCGTTCGCCACCGTAAACCAGTAGTTCGCCGCGTCGTCGGGTCCGACATTCTGAATCGTGAGATTGGGGGTGAATGCGCCGCTGACGATGGATCCGCCGGGCTGGGGACCATCGATCAACTCGCCGCGGAGGCGATGGGTCCAGCGCATGGTGGCGGGCGGTGCGGCGTTCGTTTCGGCGTTGATCTGGACTGTTCCACCCGCGCACACGGAGACGGCAGCTGGGGCGGTGGCCGTCAGCAGATCGCCGGTGGCGATCAGGAGGTTGTTAAAGTTGACGCCTGGGGTCGCGGCCTCGATTCCGAAGTAGGTCAGCGGTCGTGCCAAGTCGACTTTTGTCGCCGCGATCTGGGTTTCGCCGGCGACGGCGGACACGGTTTGCGTCGCGGGGTCAAATGTGAAGTCTAAGTGGATCCAGCCTGAGTTCAGGATGCCGGCGAGGTCAGCGGTACCTGTGGCGACGATCTCGGCGCCGTTCTGGTAGATCGTGTACTGCCCTAGTCCATTGAGCGACATCCATAGCGCACCGTGCGTCATGAAGTTATTGGTGAGCTGGGGGCTGGTGGAGAATCCGAAGTAGCCGGTGCTGGTATCGGAGAGGAAAAATACAACATCGATCGACGTGACGAAGGCAGTGCTCGGCGGGGCGAACGGCACGAAGGCAGCGGCGGTAACGTCGGGCCAAGCCGTCCCATTGGAGAGATCCAGCGGATCGAACTCGGCCGGATCGTCGCTTGTCGCGGCGAAGGACCAGCGTGGAACTCCGTTATCGCCACAGATCCAACGGGTTCCGTCTGCGGGAACCTGGAGCCAAAAGTCGTTCAGAGTGTCGCCGATCCCGGCATCGCGCATTCGCCCGTTCCCGCCGTGCAGTCGGGAACCGAGACGAAAGCTCTCTTTCACGATCACTTCACACTGGGCCACGGCGCTTGGGGCGGCGGCCAAGGCCAGCGCCGCGACGCACGCCGAGGTAAATAGGCGGATGCGAGTGCGGGTCGAGGTGTGAAGGAATAAGCAGTTCACGAAGTGCTCCTGGGTCCGGCCCGGCCACGACCCGCGCGATCTGCTCGACAGGGGCTCCAATGCCGCTCTGCGGACGATGCGTTCTTCGGTCGTGGGGCCGATGGCCCAGCAGAGACCGCAATAGCCGTAGAAATACAGGGCGGACTTTCGCCGCGGCACCGCCGCAAGGCGAATCACTCCGCGCTGGAGGGGGTGGGCCCCTGCCGACGGCGGATGGAGGATCGAGCGACTGCTGCTCGGTGATTCACAATCGCAGCGTCATTTGCACGTACACGAAATCGCCGCGATCAAAGTCGTTGTCCGCCGGCGGGACGACGTTGTTGGCGACCTGACCGGGAATGAAGTGGGAGTAGCCGAGTTCGAGATTCATGTGTTCGTTGACACGATAGACGCCGCGGAACTCAAGCTCATGGCCGATGAACGTGCTTCCGCCGGCGGCGATGCGCCGGCCGGTCGCGCCCCAGTTATCGCGGTCGCTGGCGAGCCAATACATGCCGTAGGCAAAGTCGAGCTGCAGGTCTTTCAGCGGTGCGAAATCGAGCCGCAGCTTGGGCGCGATCGTGTTTTCCCAAATGAACAGGTCGCTGGTCGAGAGAAAGTGGGCCGCGCCGAAGAGGCGATCGAACCGCTGCGTCGTGCCGTCGCTGCGATCTTCGTCGCCGCTGGCATAGAGCGTGGAGAAGCTCAACCGCGGATCCCACGCCGCGTCGAAGCTGTAACCGACTTCGCCGGCGGCGGCGAAGGCGCGGTGCGTTCGGTCGCCGTCTTCGCCGACTTGATACGCCACGTTTGCGTCGTAGTCCCAGCCGCTCTCGCCAATTAACCCGAAGACGCGGACGCCGGGAGTGTGGATCAGGCGATCGGTCAGGGCCGGATCGCTGCGGCGATCGACGTCGAGGAGGAAGTAGTACGGCTCGATCTGAATCAGCGGTTCCCAGCCGCGCCAGGAGAAGGTCGCGCCGTAGAGGACGCGCTCGTCGTCGGAGCCGTCGAGTCGACGCAGGCGGCGCTCCACCGGTCTCACTGCGAGGATGTTCAGTTCGTAGGGCGATTTCGATTCGCCGGCGCGCAGCCGCAGGCCGTCGAAGGCGTTGGTGGTGTTTCGCCAGCGATTGCGGGCGAAGAGGCGACGATCGATCAGCTCAAATGACATGCGCCCGGCCTGGAGGCGCAGCGGCTCGCGCGGGCCGAGGGCGTCTTCGAAGAATAGCTCCGCGAAGCCCTGCTGCAGGTCGGCTTCGTTGGTGTCGCGATCGGAGTCGCCAAAACGCGTGCCGAATTCGCGTGAGTCCTGAATCTCGACGCCGAAGCGGAGCGGGTCGAGGACTTCGCGGATCCCGAAATAGGCCCGCGAACGGAGCAGAAACTGGTCGTCGTAGGTGAGCGGACTGCGACGGGCGTCCTGATGGCGATACTCGTAGCGGGTGCGCTGCTCGAGGCCGAAGTCGAGCCAAGCGGGGGCCGGCGAGGTGAGCGGGGAATCGGCGGCGGCGTTGGGCAGCGTTCGCACATACTCCGGGGGCTCGCTGTCGAGCCGGACGCCCCAGGCGCGGGTGCGAGGAGGGCCGTCCTTGCGCGCGGGTTGCGAAGCCGGAGCAGCGGGTTGCGCCAGCGCAGCCTGCGCGGCGAAGAGCAGCGTCGTCGCGAACATGCGGGTGAGCGGATGTGGCAGACGGCATCTCCGTTGCGATTGGCGCAGAATAACAAAAGCTCCTACGGAATCTGCGGCGAGCCGGAGAGATGGGAGGCGGGAGTGGGCGGTGGATGGTCAAATCGCAGGCAAGAGGGGCGGATTGGGGTCTCAGCCCAGCGCGCGCCGATCACCGGCGCGGGTGGTGATCTTTGCGGCGTCGAGGCGCTCCATCAGAGGGACGACGACTTTGCGCGATGAGCCGAGCACGTCGCGAATTTCACTGATCAGCAGCGGGCCGCGCTGCTGAATCGCGCCGCGGATCGCCGCGACGACGCTTTCCCACGCGCTTCGGTGCAGCAGCAACGCGCCGATGGGGGCATCGCCGCGGGCTTGCACCGTTGCGCGGCCCCGGGGCGGCGGCGTGAGCTCGCCGTCGATCAGGATCAGGTCGCCGCGGGTCACTGCGAGCTGGGCCAATTCGTACAGCCGCTGCGCGTTCTTCTCGGTTCGCAGCGGCAGCGCCGCGAAGCCGGGCGGGGCCAATCCGGAGGATTCGTATAGTTGCAGCAGAGACTGATAGAGCTCGTGGTCGGCGGGCGGCAATGCCGGGCCGGCGGCTGCATTGGCGGTAGCCGCGGCCGGCAACACACGGCCGCCCTGCTCGCTCAGTGAACCGCTCGCCAGGAGGCGCTGGATCAATTCGGCATGAAAGCGCGACGGACAGAACGGCGGCAGCCATCTCGCGAGGTCGGCGACGGGAGCACCGCCGGAGCGCGGGTGATCGGCCGCGAATCGTTCGATGCGGCGGGTGAGGGCGGTCGTCAGTTCGCGCAGCGCCGAAGTGGGCACGACCAGCGTCTGGGCGGCGGCGTGCAGGCGGACGATGTCGCCGGCGGATTCGAGGTCGCGCAGGATCGATTCGGTCGCAAACGCGTCTGCCGCGCCGCAGATCGTGCTCAGCTCTGCCGGCGCGATCGGCCGCCACTGGGCCATTCGAATCGCCGCGAGCAGGCGGGTGGAGATATCGGCTGCGCCGAGCGTCGCGGGCCAATCTTCAGAATTCCGGGCGCGGGCTCGCAGGGGCGCCGGGTGCAGCACTTGGCCGCCGCCGAGGGTTTGCGCGGCGCTTTCGGTACGGATGACAAAGCGCTGGCCATACGCCGCCACGATCGGCGCGGCGACTCGGATTCGTGCGGGGATGTCGGCATGGCGACCGGGCGGAAGCGGGGCGGCGACATGCAGCTCGGCGAGGCACTCCGTCGTAGCCAGATGTAGCCGCACGCGCAGGCGCGAGACCGGCTTGCGACCCAGCACAAGAAGATCGACGAGCCGGACCAGCAGTTCGTTGCGCGGCTGCAAATAGCCGGGCGTCGCCAACTCGCAGCCACGGCCCGCTTCGGCGACCTCGACCCCCGGCAGGTTGATGGCCAGTCGGCGACGGCCGCTCGATCGGTCGAGTTCGCTCTGATGGGTTTGAATCTCGCGCACGCGGACGGTGCGGGCGGCGGGCAGCAGTTGCAACTCATCGCCGACGCCGACGTCGCCGTGCCAGACGGTGCCGGTCACGACGGTTCCGCGGCCCGAGATGGAGAAGGCGCGGTCGATCGGCATGCGAAACCAGCGGTAGGCGGCACGCTCGGCGGCCGTTTCGGCGGTCGCCAGCTTGGCGAGCAGCGACAGCAATTCGGCCACGCCGGCGCCGCTCGCGGCGGACGTGGCGACGGCGGCGATGGGATCGATGGCGAGCGAGCGCAGCAGCGCGACGGCTTCGTCGCGGACAAAATCGACGACGTCAGGCGGCGCCAGGTCGGATTTGGTGATGACGACGACGCAACGCGAGACGTCGAGCAGCGCGAGTAGGTGGGCGTGCTCGCGGGTCTGGGGCATCAGCCCCTCGTTGGCGGCGACGATCAGCAGCGCGAGGTCTATGCCCACGGCGCCCGCGACCATATTGCGGATGAAGCGCTCGTGGCCGGGCACGTCGACAAAGTAGAGGCTGGCGCCGGCCTCGCGTGTGTGGGCAAAGCCGAGGTCGATGGTCATGCCGCGGGCGCGCTCCTCGGGCAGGCGATCGGGGTCGATGCCGGTGAGGGCGCGGACGAGGCTGCTTTTGCCGTGGTCGATGTGGCCGGCGGTGCCGATGATGAGACGGGGCGAAGCGGCAGCGGAGTGATTCATGGGGCGAAGTGAAACGGTGATACGGTGAAACCGTGAATCGGTAAAGTCGCGACGCACGCGAGCGACCACCGGACTGGGTGCGCTGGTGCGGCTCGCCTCACCGCTTCACGGTTTCACCGCGTCAATCATTCCGCGATCAGCCGTTGGCGGGCTTTTCGGCGAGGGCCTTCTCGATCGCTTCGATCACCTTCGGATCATCGGGCTTGGTCTTCGGGCTGAAGCGGGCGATGACCTTGCCCTCGCGGTTGACCAGGAACTTCTCGAAGTTCCACTTGATTTCCTCGCCTCCGAATTCGCCGTTTTTTTCCTTGCTGGTGAGGAACTGGTACAGGTCGCATTTGTCGTCGCCCTTGACGCTGACCTTGGCGAACATGTCGAACTTCACGTTGAACTTGGTCGAGCAGAACTTCTGAATTTCCTCGTTCGTGCCCGGCTCCTGGCCCATGAAGTTGTTGGCGGG
>JALHOX010000041.1 GCA_022842805.1 Phycisphaerae bacterium
TTCATCGTAATGTCGGGAAGGCGGGGAGGGGAAGCGGGGGCGGCGCGACGACCGGGCGGCCGGCCGGCACCGGGCGGATGGTTGGCTGTCGGGGTTCGATTGAAGCCCCCGCTATCCGAGCGATCTGCTTCCGGAAATCATCGCGGCAGGTGAGCGTCTGCCGCCGGCCCGACCCACCGCCCCTGCGCGGCCGCGCCCCGCCGCTGTATCGTTCTCCGCCATATGGTCGTTCTCATCCGCCTCTTCATGAAAACCCTGCTCTGGCTGCGCTATCGCGTGCGCGTCAGCGGCGTCGCCGAAGTCGCGCAGCGCGGCCGCGGCGGGATCCTGTTTCTGCCGAACCACCCGGCGATCATCGATCCGCTGATCGTCACGACCTATCTCAACCACCCCTTCCGCCCGCGGCCGCTGGCCGACGCCGATCAGATGCAGCATCCGGTGGTGGGCTGGTTCGCCGATCAGGTCGGGGTGCGGCGGATCGAGAGCCTGCAGAATCGCGGCGCGGGGGCGCGCGATCAGGTGCAGGCGGTGGTCGAGGCCTGCGCCGAAGACCTGCGCAGCGGAAAAAACGTGCTGCTCTACCCGTCGGGCCACCTCTATCGCTCGGCGCTCGAAGATCTGCGCGGCAACAGCGCCGTGCAGCGGCTGTTGGAGAAAGCGCCGCAGACGCGGGTGGTGCTGGTGCGGACACGCGGGCTGTGGGGCAGCAGCTTTTCCTTCGCGACGGGCAAGGCGCCGAACCTGCTCCGCAACGCGCTGGGCCACATCCCCACGCTGCTCAAAAATTTCATCTTCTTTTCGCCGCGGCGCGTGGTGACGATCGAGCTGAATGAGCCGGCCGACCTGCCGCGCAACGGCGATCGCAACGCGCTGAACCGCTTCATCGAACGCTACTACAACGAGGACGCGCCGCCGAATACCTATGTGCCGCACACGATCTGGGAGAGCGGCGGCGTGCGGCAACTGCCGGAGCCGACCCTGGCCCGCGCGGCGGGCGACCCGAGCGAGGTGCCCGAGGCCACGCGCAAACTGGTGATCGAATTCATCGCCAAGCAGGCGGGCGTCGCACCGGCGGAATTGCAATTCAAATCGCGGCTGGCGCAGGATCTGAACCTCGACAGTCTGGCGCGGGCCGAACTGCTGGTCTGGCTCGGCGAGGAGTTCGGCTTTCACACCGCCGACGTCGCCACGCTGCAGACCGTCGGCGACGCTGTGCTGGCCGCGCGCGGCGAAGCGAGCGACGCGCGGCCGGTCGACATCATGAAGGTGCCGCCGATCTGGTTTCGGGCGTTGCAGCGCGGGGACGGCGCGGTCGAAGTGACCGTGCCGCCGGGCGAGACGCTGACGGAAGTATTTCTGCGTCAGGCCGCGATCTCGCCCGGCGACGCGGTGATCGCCGATCAATTGGCGGGCGTGAAGACCTATCGCGAGATCATCACCGGCATTTGCGCCTTGCGCCCGCTGATTCAATCGCTCGCGGGTGAGCGGGTGGGCCTGATGCTGCCCGCTTCGGCCGGTTCGGCGATCACCTATCTGGCGATGCTGTTCGCCGAAAAGACGCCCGTGCTGCTGAACTGGACGACCGGGGCCCGCAACATGGGCCACGCGCTCGACCTGACCGGTTCGAAGCATGTGCTGACGGTGAAGCCGCTGGTGCAGCGCATCGAGCAGCAAGGGGTCGACCTGAGCGCGATTCGCGATCGATTCGTGTATCTGGAAGACCTGCGGGCGAAGCTGGGCACGCTGGCCAAGCTGAGCGCCGTGTGGCAGGCGCGCTTCGATTGGTCGGCGCTGCGCCGTGCGAAGCCGCAAAAGCACGCTGCCATCCTGCTCACGAGCGGCTCCGAGGCGCTGCCCAAGGCGGTGCCGCTTTCGCACGCCAATTTGCTGGCCAATCTGCGCGACGTACCCAGCTTTGTGCGGCTGCGGCGCGACGATGCGTTGATGGGCTTTCTGCCGCCGTTCCATTCGTTTGGGCTGACGGTCACTTCGCTGTTGCCGCTGGTGACCGGGTTGCGGGTCGTCTTTCACGCGAACCCGACCGAGGGCTGGGTGATCGCCCGGCTGATCGAGGCCTACAAGGCCAGCGCGGTGGCCGGCACGCCGACGTTTTTGGCGGGAATCGCCCGCTCGGCCCAGGCCGGCCAGCTCAATTCGCTGCGCCTGGCGGTCACCGGCGCCGAAAAGTGCCCCGAAAAGACCTACGAGCTGCTGCGCGCCAAATGTCCGAACGCCAAAGTGCTGGAAGGCTATGGCATTACCGAGTGTTCGCCGGTGGTCTGCGCCAATCGCGAGGCCGATCCGGTGCCGGGTTCCATCGGACATCTGCTGCCGTCGTTGAGCGGCGTGCTGATCGACGTCGACACGGGCCGCACGCTGGGCGATGACGAAGTGGGCATGTTCCTGGTGCGCGGACCGAGTGTCTTTGAGGGCTATTTGGGCGACGCGCCTTCGCCGTTCGTGGAGCACGACGGCCACTCCTGGTACAAGACCGGCGACCTCGTCCGCCGCGATCGCAAGGGCGTGCACTACTTCGCCGGACGGCTGAAGCGGTTTGTGAAACTGGGCGGCGAGATGATTTCGCTGCCGGCGATCGAATCGGTGTTGCTCGCCCAGTATGCGAGCGACGACGACAAGGGGCCGGTGCTGGCGGTGGAGGCGACGCCGAGCGAGGACCATCCGGAGATCGTGTTATTCGCTACGCGCGAGATCGACCGGGCCACGGCGAACCGGCTGATCCGGGAGGCCTCCTTGTCGGCGCTCCATAACATCACTCGCGTCGAGCGCGTCGAAACCATCCCCGTGCTGGGCACCGGCAAGACCGACTACCGCGCCCTGAAGGAACTCCTGCGTGCGTCCAATCACCCGAAGTAGCGCAGCCGCTCTCGCGCTGCTGTGGTCTGCGTTGTCGCTCGGTCTCGCCCTGCCGACCTTCGCTCAGCCGCGCACCATCCCGATCGTCGCCGACAACCTGCTCATCGCCAGCCCCGCCGAGGCCCAGAACGCCTCCGCCGGCACGCTGCGATCGCATCAACTGCAGGCCCGCAACACCTACGCCCTGTTCCGCTTCGACCTGTCGGCGGTGCGCGGCGAGGTGGTGACTAGCGCCTCGCTGCGGCTGCATCGCGAGCAGTTTCACCTGATCCGCTGCGGGCTGAGCACGGTCGCCACGCCGCAGCGCTGGATCGAGGGCGACGCCGAAAGCCCGACGCCGACCGCCGATGCACCGTGCTTCGCCTATGCAGGCTATTCGCCCACGCGCGAGCTGCTGCGGCCCTGGGCCCGCGGCGGCAGCGACATTCGCGATGTCAGCTTCGGCTTCGGCGGTTCGCGCTGGACGACCGCCCTGCCGCGCTATGACCCCGGCACCGAGTGGTTCGAATTTCCGATTCCGCCGGAATGGATCAACGCGATGCTGGTCGGTCTGCAAGCGCCGGGGCTGCTTGTCAGCGACGACTTTCATCGTGCGGAGACCTTTGCCTCGGTCCATTCGCGTGAGTCGGCCTTTCCGCCGGAGCTGCGGATTGAGACGCGGCTGGCCCGGCCCGAGGCTGCCGTTACCGCGCCGCCGAAGTCGTTGCGCGTCGAGCGCGATTCGCTCGGTCGCGAGTTTTTGATCTATGAGGCCGACAGCTCGATCGGCGAACAGGTCGTGCTGTGCAAGCAAGAGCCGACGGCCGACAGCGCTCGCGGCGTTTTATTGCCCATCTTCGACCTGCCCACTCCCGCGGCCGGTCCGCGGCGCGCGATGCTTTCGCTGACGCGCACTCCTGAGCATCGCTTCGTCGCGGTTCGCGGCTACTACGCGGACGGCGGCTGGTCGCGCTATTCCTGGATCGCGTTGCCGGCGCTGCCTGCGATGCAGGCCAACGCGCCGGAGATTCGCGAACTGCTCCGCTACGAATTGCCGCAGGAGATGCAGGCGCCCTTCACGCTCGACGCGGGGCCGGCCCTGAGCGAAGACGGGCGCTGGATGCGCTCCGTCGCGACCACCTGGTGGGACCCGGTCAACGGCCCGATCGAGCTGGAGGCCGGACGCAACGAGTCGGCCGCGTTTCAGGTCGTGCTGGCCGGCGCGCCGGGCGACTATCGCATACTCCTGAGCGAATGGCGTTCGCCGGGCAGCGCGACGCCCGCCGTGCAGACGACGCTCTATCGCGAGAACTACATACTGAGCCGGCTGGGCCGCGAGAAGTATTGCCCCGACCCGCTGACGCCGATCGAGAACGGCGCGGTGCTCGCCCTGCCGGATTTGGCGACATTTCGCCCCCCTGCCACGTCGCGCCCCGCGTCGAATCCCGCGATCGAAATCGGTCCGCCCGCATCTGCGCCGACCGGCTCCGCGACTTCGCAACCGACGCGCAACAAAGTCGTGCAGACGATCTGGGTCGATCTGGCGATTCCGCGCGGCGCCGCGATCGGCCAATGGAAAAGCCGCCTGATCGTCACGCGTAACGGCATGGCCATGCTCGACATGCCGGTGCTGCTGAACGTGATCGAGCCGACGCTGCCCGACGAACTCAGCTATCTGGTGTCGCTGCAGACGCGGCAGTTCCCGTTTGCGGCGTTCGGCGGGACAGATGCGTCGAGTTCCGCGGCCTGGGCGCTGCTCGATCAACTCCATCGCGCGGCGCACGCGCAGCGTCTGACCCTCGTGCCGATTCCCTATGGCAACGACGGACGCCCGCTGCCGGGCTTCGCGCCGAAGGTCGGCGAGTCGCTCAGCTCAGACGGCGCTTTGGCGATCGACTGGGCCGATTGGGACCGGCGCTTCGCGCGCTGGCTCGACGGGTCGGCCTTTCGCGGTCTGCCGCGCGACGGCGCGCCGCTGCAGCGCGTCGTGCTGCCGATCAGCGAGGGCTGGCCGGCCGACTATCGCTTCGAGCGCGCCCCGAAGGACTGGCTTTATGGGCGAAAGTATCACTTCAAGCCGGTGCGGACCGAGTATGTCCGCGGCACGCGCGCCAACCCACAGCCCGACGACTACATGCGCTGGCCGCTGAGCGAGGCGTTCAGCGCCGACTACTCGCGCCGCATCGCCGCGAGCGTCGCGGCCTTCGCCGATCATGCGACCGCGCAAGGCTGGACCAGGACGCGCTTCGACGTTCTGCCGCTCAATTTGCCCGGCGGGCGCAGCGGGACATGGCTGCGACTAAGCGAACCCGAGATCGTCGACGACGCCCGCGGGTTGGAGTTGCTGCTGCGCGCGGCCGCCCCGCGCGCAGCGAACGCAACTTCGCAAGCCACATCGAGCCCCGCATCGCGCAGCGCCGCAGCCGCAGGCCGAATTGCGCGCGCCGCCGTGCTGGGCGACCCGATGGTCGCCCGCGATCTGCTTGCCGGCGACATCGAGACCGCGATCCTCTCCGACGCCTATCGCGCCGGCGGAGCGGCGTTGCTGGCGCGGCCGGACCTCGCGCCGGAGATTTGGACGCATTCGCTGGAGGGGCAGCCCGAGCTGGGCTGGTCAACGCAAGCGGCGGCGGCCTGGGCCGATCGGCTGGCCGGTGCGCGCGGGACTGTCGTGATGGAGTCGGTGGCGGCGCCGGGCGCCTGGGACAAGGCACAGACCGGGGCGTACCTCTACCCGCCGCAGCGCGGGGCCGCGTCTGCCCCCGCCGTAGCGGTCGGTTCGGCGGGCGAGCCGTTGCCCAGCGCTCGTCTGCTGGCCCTGCGTCGTTTGCAGGAAGACATGGAGCTTTTGCATCGCGCGATCGCAAGCGCCGCGAAGGCCGACACGCCCGAACACATGGTCCTGCGCTACGCGTCCCGGATCCTGACGCTGCGCGGGCGCATCAACGACACGACTTCCGATTCGCTCCTGCCGCTTCTGCGCCTGCCGGGGCCGTTGGATACAGTCGTGTTTGAGGAGCTGCGACGGACGCTGCGGGCGTGGCGCTAGAAGGTCGCCTAGCGGATGACGGCTGTAGAAACAGGGTTCTGAGGCGGACATAATCGATGGCCAACGACAATGGACTTCGACGCTCTTACGCCGATTCATGCGCGGAACTCCAGCGACTAGGCTGGTTGGAGCCGGGGGCGATTCCTCCGATCCCGAATCGGCTCCCGCAAGCGGACGACGACGATCCGTCCGGCGTGAGCTTTTTTCGAACGCAGGTCGAGGGCGACCTGTCGAACCTCACGCTTCCCAGGACGTTCTTTGGACGCTCGCTGATTCGCGATGCGTCATTTCAGAACACGGACTTGTCAGAGTCCAATCTGTGCTGGTGTGATTTTGTGCAAGTCGATTTCTCGCGGGCCTGCCTGCGTTCCAGCGATCTTCGGGGATCGACCTTCAAGAGTGTGCGATTCGTGAATTGCGACTTGCGAAACGCGGATCTGCGGCGTGCGACCTTCAGCAAGTGCGACTTCGCGGGCGCCGATCTGGCGGGTGCGAAGTTGGGACGTGGACTGGCCTGGGCATTCAGGCTCGATGCGCACCAGCGGGCCTCGATCGACTGGCAGACATTCGAGGGAGATTGCCCGGCGGGCGGTTAGCCCGCCATCCGGCCTTGCCGCCGCCCTGACGAAACATCACCGCATCGTCAGCAGCCCCACAAACACGCCAATATCCGACACCGTCACAAACCCGTCGCCATTCACGTCCCCGCGCGCAATATTGCACGACGGAAACACCACGGCGTATTGCGCCGCATCGGTCAGCGCCAGCACGAACCCGCCGATGTCGGAGACCGTGACGAAGCCGTCGCAGTTCATGTCGCCCGGCAGCGGCGGGCAGGAAAGATCTAGTAGCGCGAAGTCGTCGATCGCAGCCTCGGTCACCGTGCCGGGCACATAGCCCGAGACGAAGAAGCCGAAGCGCGCGATGTCGCCCGTCGGCACCCAATCGCGCACGCGAAACTGAGCGACGCTCCAGCGACCCAGCGCGGGCAATGCGGGCAGCGGCTTGGGATTGGGCGGCGTGCCAAAGCTCACCGCGGCGAGCACCTCGTTGCCGTCGCTGTAAAGCCAGTAGGGGAACTGCACGACCGGGTCGCTCAAGCCGGCGATATTGAGCAGGCCCGAGGCGAGTTCGGTCGGCGCGCCGTCGATATCCGACTGTTCAGGATCCGTCGTCGTCGCAATGCCCGTAACCCAGCAGGCGCCGCCGCTGCCGAGCGGATAGCCGCCGCTCGGCTCCGCCTGACCCGTCGCAGTGAAAGTCGCTTGCGGCGTGCCGCGCACCCAGCGTCCGGCGGAGGAAACGCCACTGACCGCAAAGCCGCCGTTGCTGGTATTGAAGTCAGCGAGCGAGACGATCGTGGCGGATCTCACGGGGATTTGCAGTTCCGGTTGAAACGCTCGATCGGGCCAGTGTGCCACCGCGCCGTCGGAGCGCGTCGCGCTGACCGACAAGCCGAGGGTGGTGCCGCACGGACCGCTCGGGATCGTCGCGGTCCAGCAATCGACGCAGCCGCCGGGCGTCATCGGAACGACAGCCGGCTGGCCGTTATCGGTGCGATAGGCAAGCTGCACGGAGCCGACCGAGAAGCCGGGCCGCGAGGAACGAATCCGAACTGTGAAATCGAGAGTCGAATTCGGCGCGGCGAAGGCCGGCGCGACCGGCATCGGCCGCAGCCGCAGCGGTTGCGTCGTCTCGCTCAGGAGTCGCAGGACTCCCGGCCAGATCTCCTCGCAGTTGGGCTGGATCTGCGTAGGCGGGACGAGAAAGCCGAAGTCGCCGCGATCGCGCAGTTCGAAGGTGGCCGCGGGCACGTTGAAGGTGCCGAAGCCCCAGTCGACCGCGGTGCCGGAGGCGGGATAAAGCCCCTGATTGCCCTGATTCGCGATGTAGTAAGCGCCCAGCTCGTCGACGATTTCGCGACACACGTCGTACCAGATTTCGGCTTGGCGCTCGTTGTCCGGCGAGCGACGGGTCTGATGCGCCCAGGGCCAGAGAATGAGCTGCGAAAACGAGTGGATGTCGAGAAACGCGGCGACGCGCGATTGCGTCGCGAGATAGTTTCGCACGGCCGTCGTCTCTGGTTCGGAGAAGGGCGCGGGGCCGCGATAGGTATCGCTGCTCGGCGCGCCGCTCGAGCCGTTGGAAAGGCCCCAGGCGACCGACCAGTTGCGATTGAGATCGACGCCGAGCGAGCCGTCGCCGTTGTTGCGCATGTTCTTGCGGTGCAGCCGGGCGGTATTCCACGAATACTCGTAGCCGTCGGGATTGACGACGGGAATGACGCAGACGACCGCGCGATCGAGCAGCGCTCGGACCGCGGGATCGCTGTCGTAGGAATTGACCAGCCGGTCGGCCAGATAGAGCGTGACCATGACCGTGATCCACTCGCGGGCGTGCTGGCAGCCCTGCAGCCAGACCAGCGGCCGCTGCGAGCTGTCGCCCGGCCCGGTGATGCGCAGCACTTCCAGCGGGCGATTTTGCAACGAAGGACCGATGTTGATGCGCTGGGCCAGATCGGGTCGTGCGGCGGAGAGCGCCGCCATGTGATCGCGCACCTGGCTCAGCCGCAGAAACTGGTCGAACGTGCCGCGGCCGGCGGGAGTGAGTTGCTCATCGATCGCGGCCTGCACATCGTCGATCATCAACTCAAACGGCAAGCCCAGCCCTTCGAGCGCCGCGAATTGCGCCGGCGACAGCCGCACCTCGATCTCGCCAGGCGCGCCGAACTCGTGCGACCAAACGTCGTCGGTGAGGTTCAGGATGGTTTCGAGCTGAGCGTCGTCCGCGACCTCGACCCGCACGACGCGGTCGCCGTCGTAACGAGCCGGCTGTTGCGCGATGGCCGCAGCAGCAGCCCACGCAACCAGCGCCACGCCCACCGAAATCCGAAAGCTGCCCAGTTTGCCCATGCCCTGCCCTCCGCTGCACGCCTCGATCGAAAACCGTGATGTCGCCGCACTCCCCCGTGGAACGCGGCGAACCGGTTCTCTGCTCGCGGAAACAGTATAAGGAGCCCCCCGCCGTCGGACCGAAAAATTGCTTCGCGCTACGACCGAATCGCCCTATTGCGTCAGCAGCGCCACAAACGCGCCGATATCCGCCACCGTTACAAAACCATCTTCATTCACATCGCCGCGGCGAATTTCGCAGCCGGGATATTGCAGGGCGTAGGCGGCGGGGTCGATCAGGGCATTCACGAAACCGCCGATGTCGGCGACGGTGACGAAGCCGTCGCAGTTCATGTCGCCGATCGCGCCTAGGAGTAGAAAATCGGCCGACGCCACCAGCGAGAAGCGCTGCGTGCCAATCGCGGTCGGTGCGCTGGATACTTCGATCCGCCAGCCGCCGGCAACCGGCGAATCAACGACCACCTGCTCCATCACGTTGCGCGTGTCCGGCCCGGTTCGCACCGCCGCCGCGCCCGGATTGGCCGGATCGAGCGTCCATGGCCAATGGGTGACGGCGCCGCTGGGGTCGATCAGCTTCAGATTGAGATCGTTGATGAGAGCGTTCACGACGTTTGGCGCGGCCGCGGGATCGTCCCATGCGAGCGTCACGCGGAGCGACCCGCCGCCCGCGACGACCGGGATCGAGTAGCTGCGCGTCTCGCCGCTGGCGATATCGTCTTCGAGAAAGCGCTGCTGCTCGATCACGTCAATCGCGGGCAGCACGCGAACCGAGCCATAGCCCGTCTGGTAGTCCGGCCCGACATTGCCGAGATCGACCGCCGTGTGTGCGAAGATCGCTTTGTAGGTCGAATTGCGCGGATCGGTCGCGCCCGGGAACGCATCGCGATAGGCCTGAAGCAGCAGCGCCGAGAGGCCCGACACGGTGGGTGCAGACATCGATGTGCCGCACATCATCGTGTAGCTCGTGTCGTCGAAGAACGAAGTCGAGGTCACACCGCCGTCGCCGGCCGTCTGGCAACCGGGCGCGACGAAGTCGGGCTTCAGGCGTCCGTCGTCGGTCGGGCCGAAGCTGCTGAAACTCGACACCGTGTCCGTATCCGCTTGAACACTGCCGACGCATAGAGCGTTTTTGCAGGTCGCGGGCGGGGCCATCGTTGCAAATGAGGTGCCGCAGCGCCCGACCGAGCGCTCGTTGCCATTCGAAAAGACCACGCACAGCGGCCGACCCAGCGAGCCGCGCACGATTGCATCGACAAGTGCCGGTGTGGCGCCGTAGTCGCCCAGAAACGAGCAGGGCTGACCATTGGCGGAGATGTTGGAACCGACCGAGTTGTTGGCGATCGCAACGCCGAAAGTCAGGGCGTTGGCGTAGCTGGCTTCGAGGTCGCCGGGATTGGTGTAGAGCGGAACGCCCGTGCCGCCCGCGGTGGAGAAGGCGTAGGACTCCAGCGTAGCGCCGGGGGCCATGCCCGCGTGAAGCCCGGCGCTCGCGGCGCCGCTGCCCAGGATCGTTCCCGCGACGTGCGTGGCGTGGTTGCGAGCCGCCGCGGTGTCGCGAATCGAGACGCGCCCGCCGAAGTCGGTGTGCGTGGCGCGAACCGTGCCGCCGTCGTAGATCATCAGCGACACGCCGCTGCCATCGAGATCGATCGGCAGGCTCTGGGCCACATCGGCCCCGACGCGGCTGCGAATCTCGGCGTTGTTTTCGCCCAGCGCGGGCAGCGCCGGCTCGATGTACTTCACGCTCGCGTCTTGGGCGAGCTTTGAAATCTGATCGCGCGGCAACTCAACCACGAAGCCGTTCAGGCTCTCGATCACGTCGACGATCAACCCGCCGCGGGCCGCAAGCGCCGGCTCGCCGACGGCGAAAAGATCGACATCGCTCTGAAAGAGCACATACGCCGGTATGTAATCGGTCACGACCGGCACAGGCAGACCGGCGGGATTCGCGAATGCCGCGGCGAGCTTCCACTCGGCGCGAAACGGCTCGACCGCGACGATCGCATCGTGCGCGCGAACTGCGGCTAGATCGGCATCGCCCTCGACCCGCGCCAGCCGCACGCCCTCGCCGAGCGAATCGAGCAGCTTCACGCCGGCGCGATGCAGCGCCTGCCGACCGGCCGCGTCCAGATCCGCTTTCAGCCGAAGGACGACATACGTCTCGCGGGCTGCGTCGAGTTTGGTCGCGACCACGGCGGGCGATTGGCTCGCCAGCGTCACGTCGCCGGATTGGAACCGCACGACCGCATCGCTCGCGAATGTCGAAGCCGCCGCGACCGCGACGCACGACGTCAGCCGCGCGAGAGCGCGAAGCGGGCGAGCCGGTCCGAAACCGATAGCGCGACGAGCAGGCGGCATGGATTTCATCTCCACAGTGTAGGCGCGCGGATCGACTTCGCCGCGAGCGGACGGGCAATAGGAATCGGCCGCCTGATAAACCGTCGTCCGCCGGCCGGCATTCCCGCGTTCGCCGGTGGCATATTGGCAAGAGTCTGATAAGCCGGGGCAGAGGTACAGCGGCCCGCCAATCGGACTTCAACGGCGCGGGCGACGCCTTCGAAGCCGACTTGGCCGCAAGCTGCACAGTTTGCCACCTGCCTGCCCCGCCGCCATACTGAGTTTTTCGACTCTCCCGACCGAGGTTTTCCGAAATGGCCGGACATTCTCATTGGGCCAAGATCAAACGCGCCAAGGCCGTCACCGACGCTCGCCGTGGCAAGCACTGGAGCAAGCTCTCGCGCGCCATCATCGTCGCCGCCCGCATCGGCGGGCCTGATCCGACGATGAACTTTGCGTTGCGCTACGCCATCGAGGCCGCCCGCGACGAAAACATGCCGCGCGACACGATCGAACGCGCCATCAAACGCGGCAGCGGCGAAGGCGAGGCCGACAGCTTCATCGACATGAACTACGAGGGCTACGCCCCCGGCGGCGCCGCCATCTTCTGCACCGCCCTCACCGACAACCGCACCCGCACCGCCGGCGAAATCCGCAATCTCTTTGAACACCGCGGCGGCACCCTCGGCGCCAGCGGCTGCGTGGCCTGGATGTTCACGAAGCGCGGCGTGCTGAATTTCGCCAAGGCGGCGGCGAGCGAAGACCGCATCACCGAAATCGCGATCGACGCCGGGGCGGACGACGTGCAGGCCGGCGAGCAGGGCTACGAAGTCTCCTGCCCGCCCGATGCGTTTGTAGCGGTGCGGACGGCTTTCGAGCAGGCGGGGCTGAAGCCGGAGTCGGCGGAAATCACGATGGTCGCCTCAAACAACATCACGCTCTCGGGCGAGAACGCGGAGAAGGCGCTAAAGCTCATCGAAGCGCTCGAAGATCACGACGATATCCAGAAGGTGTACAGCAATCTGGATATCTCGGATGAAGAGGCGGAGCGATTGTCGGGCTAAGCATCGATCGGCGATGAGTAGCGGCCTGCGGCTCGCAGGCCGACGAAACCGCGCCCTACCCCACAAACTCAATCGGCCCAATCTGCGGCACCAGGCCCGCCGCCGCGCCGCGCGCCAGCAGCGTTTGCACCGCCTCGCGCCCGCGCGGGCCGTAGTCGACCGTCCAGTCGTTCACGTACATGCCCACAAACCGGTCGGCCAGCGCCAGGTCGAGACCGCGGCCATACTTGAGCGCGTGCTTCACCGCCTCGGCCCGATGGTCGAGGCTGTAGCGAATGCTCTGCTGAATCAGCCGCGTGACCTCGCGACACGTCGCCTCGCCCAGATCGCGACGCACTACGTTTCCGCCCAAGGGCAGCGGCAGCCCCGTTTGCTCCTGCCACCAGACGCCCAGGTCGACGACCAGATGCAGCCCCTCGCGCTGATAGGTGATCTGGCCTTCGTGGATCAGCAGACCGGCGTCGACCTTTCCCGCCTTCACCTCGTGCGGAATCTCGTCGAACATCACCACCTTGGGCGTAAACGCGTCTTTGCCCAGGCAAAGCTGCAGCGCCAGATAGGCCGTCGTCATCTTGCCGGGCACGGCGATCGTTTTGCCGCGGAGCTGCTCCAGCGTCGTCGGTTTGGTGGTCACGATCATCGGCCCATAGCCGTCGCCCATGCTGGAGCCGCAGGTCATCAGCGCATAGCGATCGGCGACATACGGGTAGGCGTGAATGCTGACGGCGCTCACCTCATAGACGCCGCGCATCGCCCGATCGTTCAGGGTTTGAATGTCGTCGAGGATGTGCTCGAACTGATAGCCGTCGTGCCGTACGCCGCCCGAAGACAGGCCGTAAAACATAAAGGCGTCGTCCGGGTCGGGGCTGTGGGCGATGCGGATGAGCTTGGGCGGGTTCATGGAGATTATGCTAGTGGGATGAATGCTCTTCCAACAGCCGCCCGTGCCGGCCTGCGCCTTCGCGGGCCGGCGAACGATCTCCGCGATGTTCCGGCAACCGCCCACGGTCGAACGCTGCGTCGGCCGGCGCGGGCCCAGGGCGCGACGCTGCGTTTCGCCGCCGCCCTGGCCACTATCGCGTCGCTGCTGGCGTTTTCGGCCCGCCCGGCGCCGGCCGACGAAGCCGCGAGCGCCCCGTCGACCGCCCGTCCGCGCCTGCCCGATATCCGCATCAAGCTGGCCGACGGCCCCGATCAGCCCCCCTACACCGGCCGCGTCTTTCTGATCTTCACCCAGGATGAAAGTCGCGAACCGCGACATCTGGTGGGCTGGTTCAGCCGCGAGCCGATCGTCGCGTTCGACGTGAAAGACCGCAAGATCGGAGAGGAGATAACACTCGCCGGCCAAAAGCCGATCGAGTTCGCGCTC
Organism: Phycisphaerae bacterium; assembly: GCA_022842805.1. Taxonomy (GTDB): domain Bacteria; phylum Planctomycetota; class Phycisphaerae; order UBA1845; family Fen-1342; genus JALHOX01. Next base: position 13,585 of record JALHOX010000041.1, read on the forward strand.
GAAGCAAGCGGCCTGCCGAACGGCGCTTGGCGCGTCCAGGCCGTCATCGATCGCAACGGCGCCACGCACGAAGTCCTGAACGCGGCCGGCAACGGCTACAGCAAACCCGCCGCGCTCGATTGGACCGACGCCGGCGCGAAGCCGCTCGAACTCACGATCGACCAGACCATCCCGCGCCGCACGCCGGCCAGCAGCGACACCCGCAAACACTTCCGACTCGAAAGCCGCCTGCTTTCCGCATTTCATGGCAAAAAAGTGGAGCAGGTCGCCAACGTCTTCCTGCCCAAGGATTACGAGAAATCGCCCGATCGCCGATATCCAACGGTCTACGTCATCAACGGTTTCGGCGACTCCGAAACGAGCGGTCTGGGCGGCGGCTATCAGCGAATGCTCGCGTCGGTGGACATGACCGCCGTAGTCGTCCACATCGTCGCGGACTGCGCCACGGGCCACCACGTCTTCGCCGACTCCGCCAACAACGGCCCCGTCGGCACGGCGCTGGTCGAAGAACTCATCCCGGCCCTCGAACGCGAGTTTCGCCTGATTCCGGAATCGAGCGCCCGCTACGTCACCGGCCACTCCAGCGGCGGATGGAGCAGCCTCTGGCTGCAGGTCGCCTACCCCGACACCTTCGGCGGCTGCTGGTCGACCGCGCCCGACCCGGTCGATTTCTCGGCGTTTCAGACGGTCGACATCTACGCCGCGGGCGCGAACATGTTCACCGACGCCGAGGGCAAGCCGCGGCCCATCTCGCGGCCCGGCCGACGTGGGAAATCGCTGTTGTCGCGACAGTTTTGCGAGCTCGAAGAAGTGCTCGGCCGGGGCGGGCAGTTGCAGTCATTTGAAGCCGTCTTCAGCCCGCGCTCCGAAAGCGGCAAACCCCTGCAGCTCTGGGACCGCGCCGGCGGCGCGATCGACCCCGCCGTCGCCAAAGCCTGGCGTAAGTACGACATTGCCGACCTGTTGCGCCGCGACTGGGACAAGCTCGGCCCCAAGCTGCGCGGCAAGATCCACATCTGGTGTGGCGACGAGGACAGCTTTTATCTCGAAGAAGCCGTCCGTCGCCTGCAAAAGACGGTCGCCGACCTGGGCAGCGACGCAAAAATCACCATGCTTCCCGAGACCACGCACAATTTCTCGCCGGCCCAAATGACCGAAGTCGCCCGCAGCATGGCGGAACATGAGAAACAGCTTCGCCCCGGCGGCTGACCGACGCGCGGCCGATCGTCCGCGCTCGCCCCTGGGATGACGAGCGACGAGCGCGGGCGTTCTTCCATACGCCTTGCGAAATTCGCTATTCGCCATTCCCCCCTGCCCCATTTCCGCTTCGATTCCCCGCGCCGCTTTGCTACCCTATCGTGATCGCAATTCGCCCCGACGCGTGCTTCCGGAGAGCCTCGTCGGCGAACCACTGAAACCGACCGACTGAAACTTGGAGAGGAAGAGGAGCCCCGCATGATCCGCACCGCGATTCGTCCGTTCGCCGCAATCGCCGCCGGCGCCACACTCGTCGCCGGCCTGGCGCCGCTCAGCGTCGCCCGCGCCGACACGCCCACGCAGTGGTCCTACGACATCTCGACCACCGGCAACGACGTCTTTTACACCTCGCCCACGTCGATCAATCCGGCCGCCGACCTCTACGACGTCACCTCGACCATCAATCTGCTCGAAGTCCGCGTTCGCTATCTCTTCCTGAACTTCAACGTGAACGTCACCGATCAGATCCCGCCGGAGCAGCGCGTCGTCACCAATTCCGTCGTCGGCCCCGCCCCCATCACGCTCGTCAACGCCCCGGTCGTCTATCCCGCCGCCCCCGAACCGCCCGCCATCTCCGGTGACCTCTTCGTCGGCCTCAATGCCGGCGGTTTCGGCGTCGCCAATTTCACCAACGTCACGCTCGGCACGACGCAGGTCGAAGTGCCCGGCTTCGGCTTGCAGACCGTCACCATCACGCGCGTGCGCGTGGTCGGCACGATCGACGCCAAAGCGCGCGACATCCTCCTCGGCGATACCAACTGCGACGGCTTCGTCACCGTCGGCGACATCGCGGCGTTCGTCCTGGCCCTGACCGACACCGCCGAATACACAATTCAATTTCCGAATTGCCCGATTCTGTCGGCCGACACCAATGAGGACGGCTTCGTGACGGTGGGCGACATCGCGACGTTTGTTGCGCTGCTGACCGGTCTGTAAAGCCTGCAGATAGCTAGAGTTGCGCCGAGCGGCCTCGTTCGGTGCCACTGCACGCTCGATCATTAACACAAACTTCATCATCCGAGCCGCGTTTTCGCGGCTCGATTTGCTTTCAGAATTGTTCGAGGGGGTTGCTCGACTTTGGTAATATACCATCGTGGATCTCCGTAGCGCGTTCTGCGCTCGCGGGATCGTGCGCCAGTCGGTCTGGGAGGCCGGCGGGCGCGTTGGGATGGTGGGTCTTCATTCGTTCATCGTTCGAGGAGGAACAAGTCCATGGTTTCAATGGGTAATGTACGGCGCTCGCGCCTCGCGCTAGCCGCGCTCGGCGCGATCACCGCCTGCACGCCGAGTGCGCTCGCCGCCGGGACGTTTTATGGTGTTGGTGATCTGCCGGGAGCCGCGGTCTCCAGCACCGTCACGGATGTTTCAGGCGACGGTCGGTTCGTCGTCGGGACGAGCGCCACAGAAACGTTCCACGCGGACGCAATCGGTACAGTCTTTCGATGGAGCGTGGGCGGTGGGCTGGAGAACCTTGAACAGGGGTCATGGGGTTATTCAGCGGGCTTTATTCGCGGGGTCTCAGTAACACATGACGGCTCGATGATCGCCGGCAATCGCGAGCTGGCA
>JALHOX010000042.1 GCA_022842805.1 Phycisphaerae bacterium
TGCTCTTCCGATCTTTCGCCATTCTTCGGTCGATGCCCCGCGCTTCGCGCGGCCCGACTATTTGCCCGATGGGCAGCATCTGATGCTCGCCGATTCGACCGAGTATCTGCGGATGCTGGCGATCGCGCGGCTCTACTTCGACAACATTCCCAATATCCAGTCGAGCTGGGTGACGATGGGGCCGAAGATCGGACAGCTGGCGCTGTTCTTCGGGGCCAATGACATGGGCAGCGTGATGATGGAGGAGAACGTCGTCTCCGCCGCCGGCGCGACCTATCGCCTCGACGAAGACACGATCCGCCGGCTGATCACCGACGCGGGCTGGACGCCGCAGCAGCGCGATCAGTATTACAACCCGATCACGCGGGCGAAGCGGGTGCGATAGACCATAGCCGAGTGAGCGTCACTGTATCGTCGTGGTGGCGGCTATGCCGCAAGCAGAGCCAGCAGCTTTAGTTCTTCCGCCACGTCTGCCGGAATTTCAGGCCGCGGGTTCCCGAAGTAGCGATTTAACAGTGGCGACCATTCCGCCAGGTAATTTTCGAGGAATTGTCCCGGAGGGCCGTGGAGCCATGGGTCCGGCGCCGCGCTTAGCGACGTTTCGAATTCTCGAATCGAGTGAACGAGAACCCGCAGTTCGGAGATTGAGATCGGCATCCGTTCGGATGCCAGCACGCCGACACATGCGGTGATCGCGAGAAACAAACTTTCGACGTCGTCGAACCGTGAAAACTCAGTCATGGTGGCGAATGTTCGCGCGGATGCGGTTGGGAAGTTGTGCTTGAGCGCTATCGAGGCAGAAATGACGGGTGCAGCGTTGAAATCGACGGCCCAAAGTCCCGTGACGCCTCGTTCCATCAAAACCGGAATGAGCGCGCCGCCGAGGACGACCATGATGACTTCATCTCGGTAACGATCGATTGACTCGCGCGCGTAGACCGACGAGCAGACGAATGCGCAACTGCTGAATAGCCACGGATGCACGGTTGGAGGGACTGCGCCGCTTCGAACGATTTCGCGTAGGCAATCGAGGATGCCCGACCAATCAGGCGCATACTCCACGCGTGCCAGATGGTCGATCGACGGCTCGTTCACGATCGGAAGAATCGCGTCAAGGAGAGCACCTGTGCGCGGCTGCAAGGGGCGTAGCGCTTCGACCATCGCCCGACGCTGCGGATGCATTTCGTCGGCTGGAATGACCCGATTTTCTCGCATGCCCCGCTCGCCTCATGCGGACGTCGTATCCGCTATCCGCAATCCGCCATGATCTGCGCGATCCGCTCCGCCGCCCGACCGTCCCACTTGTCGGGGATGCGGGCGGCAGTGCCCGGCTTGGCGGCGCGGGCCGTGCGATAGGCCGCGATGATTTTCGCCGTGTCGGTGCCGACGAGGTGGTTCGTGCCCTGCGAGATCGTGACGGGTCGCTCGGTGTTTTCGCGCAGCGTGAGGCATGGCACGCCGAGGATCGTGGTTTCTTCCTGAATGCCGCCGGAGTCGGTGAGCACGGTGGCGGCGTTGGCCGTGAGCTTCATGAAATCGAGATAGCCGAGCGGCTCGACGATCTTGAGATTTTTCATCGCGGCGAAGCGCGGCTCGAAGCCCAGCACGCCGAGGTTTTTTCGCGTGCGGGGGTGGATCGGGAAGACGATCGGCAGATCGCGCTCGATCTCCTCGAATGCCGCGATCAGCTTGGCGAAGACCGCCGGGTCGTCGACGTTGCTGGGGCGGTGAAGCGTGACGACGTTGTAGCCGCCGCGCTGCAGGCCGAGGTCGGCCAGCACGGTCGAGGCTTCGGCCTTGTCGCGGCTGTGCTTGAGCGTGTCGATCATGACGTTGCCGACGAAGTGGCAGCGCTCCGCCGCGACGCCTTCGTTGCGGAGGTTTTCCATGCCGCTCGGCTCGCTGACGAAGAGCAGGTCGGAGATCGCGTCGGTGAGGACGCGGTTGATCTCCTCCGGCATGTCGCGATCGAAGCTGCGCAGGCCGGCCTCGACGTGGGCCAGGCGAATGCCGAGCTTGCGGGCCACCAGGCCGCAGGCGATGGTGCTGTTGACGTCGCCGACGACCAGCACCCAGTCGGGCTTGTGTTCGAGGCAGATCGGCTCGAAGCGGGTCATGATCTCGGCCGTCTGCTTGGCGTGCGAGCCGGAGCCGACTTCGAGGTTCATGTCGGGTTCGGGGATCTCGAGCTGGCGGAAGAAGAGGTCCGACATGCGCTCGTCGTAGTGCTGTCCGGTGTGAACCAGGATGGGCTGGATGTTTTTGTGGGCCTTGTAGGCCCGCATGAGCGGGGCGATCTTCATGAAGTTCGGCCGCGCCCCGCAGATGTTGACGATCTTGATCATGTTTATCTCATCGGAAGAAAACGCGTCGAGTTCGCACTAGCCGGCGAGCCGCAGGCTACAGCCTGCGCGGACGAACCCGGCGCCGCAGCGCCTGAAATGTACCGGCGACGGCCCCAAAAAGCAGAATCCCGCGCCTTTGGCGCGGGACTCGAATATGCGACTGGTTCGCGACCTAGACGGGCACGTGCTAGAACTTGAAGTCGTCGGCGGTGAAGCCCGGCTTCAGGTCGATGTCGACGAACGTGTAGGTGCCCAGCAGCTTGGTGCCCGCTTTGTCCGCGAACGAATAGACCGCGGTCGGGACGAGATATTCCTGATCGATGTGAATGACCATCTTGGCGTCGACATACGTCACGCCATCGACCTTTGACTCGGGCAGATAGCGTTCGAAGGTGAAGGTCTTTCGATTATCGATCGTGCTTTCGCCGGTGAAGCGGTATTCGAGTTCGCCGGCGCGCTCGGCGGCGCCGTTGTAGAGCTCCAGGAGGCGGTAGGTGCCCGCGAAGCCGGCGTCGGCGATGGTGCGTCGGCTGGCCTTCTTGGAGCGCGGGCTGCTGAGTTCGATCATGATTTCGGAGACGAACATGCGCGCCACGGCGCCGGCCGGTTCGACCTTGGCCTGCGGCTCGCCCTTTTTGTTGCGATACTCCGGATCATCGGGGATGTAGAGCACGCGCTTGGCCTGATCCGCGTTTTCCTTCCAGATCATCATGACGGCCAGCGGATTCTTGCGATAGCGCATCTCCACCTTCTGCACTTCGCTGAGCTTGCCTTCGATGAGCTCCTGCTTAATCAGCGTGCAGCGATAGTCGCTGATGTTCTGTTCCGCCTGGCGCTTGGCCCAGCGCGAAAAACCGAGCGGGTCGCTGGCGGCGAATGCGCTCAGCGCCATGCCGGGCGACGGCTCGGGGGTGGCCGGATCGGTGGGTGAGGCCGGGTCAGCCGCCGACGCCGCCATAGCGACCGGCGCCGCAGCGACGGCGACGGCTCGCGCCGCGGAACTCGCGACCGGGACGGCAGTGGAGGTAGGCATCAGAACCCAGGTGAGAGCGGCGCCCGCCATCAGAAGGGCCGCCGAAGCCGCGTAATAACCAACACCACGGCGCATGTGCTTCATGAACAAAGCTCCTTCGAGCGTGTAAGGCATGGCCTCGATGCTCAAACTCCGAACCCGCAATCCGGGCTAATTAGAGTTATCGGCGAGGCTGCGATGAACTCTGCAATCGGCGTCCGTGCCGAAAGCCATTCGTGGATCGGCGGCCTGCGAGGGGCGGGCCGCTAGTTATTGGGACCGTCCCGCGGACAAAGCCGCGCCAGGTCGCGAGGACGGAAACCCAGTTCCGGAAACACTCTGAGTTTATACCGTTCAGCCGCTATGTCGAGGCAATTTTGCCGCCCAGCTACGCAACTCCGCTGCAAACTGCTGCCGGTCGGCGGCGAATTCCAGCGTGTGCGCGCTCCCGGCGAAGTAAACAATTCGACTCGGACGGGTGGCCACTCGTTCCAACCACGCCGCCGTGATTTTCGAACGGATGATCCGGTCGTCCTCCGCGAGCAGAAGCGTTGTCGGCGGCAGCCATTCGGCCCGCGTCGCCCGCTGCAGGCGGCGATCGAGGCCCCTTGACTCAATCAGAAACCGCGCCGTGCAGTGCGTTAGCTTCAAGTCGTCGTCGGCGATGAAGCGCTGGCCGGCGGGGTTGTCGGTGAATAGCTCCGGCTCTTGCAGCGGCAGCTTAAATGGGGCCGATGGCTCGCGGATCAGCGCGATGCCGACGCCGAGCTTCTCGAACCATTTCAAGTCGACCTGGGGCAACATTCCGGGTGCGATGAGCAGCAGGCTGGCGAAAAGGGGTGCGTCTGGCGATCTTCGCTGGCAATAGGCGGCGGCGAGCTTTCCACCCCAACTGACGCCGGCGCAGCCGATCGTCGTCGCGCCGGATTTTCGCCGGAGCCAATCGGCCAGTTGGGCGACGTCGGCGATCCAGCGGTCGGCACGCGCGACATCGCCCCGGGCCGCCGGATTGCGCCCGCTGCCGCGGCGATCCGGCAGCAGCACGGCCCCGCCGCTCTCCTGCGCGATGGCCGACGCCGACCATTCGTACCAACCGCCGTGCGATTGGATGCCGTGCAGATAGAGCGTGGCGGCAGCGGCGGGTTGGGAAGGGGGCCAATAGCGGGCGAAGCAGACGTATCCGTCGCTGAGCTCGATGCTGACGGATTGGGGCGGAGTGAGCGGCGGGTACATCGAGTTCGAATCGTAGCGGCGCCTCAGGCAGCGGTGGGATGGCCGGAGTGCACGAGGGACAACCGGGCCGGTGCGGTGGACTGATCTGGCGGGGCCGCGGATGGGCGCGCCGTTGGCTTGGCGAAAAGTGGTCTTACTTGCCTGGCAGCTTTAGCCCGAGAAAGCGCATCGCGATTTGCAGGTCTGCCCATGCCTTGGCCTTTTCGTCCGGGCTGCGAAGCAGATAAGCGGGGTGAAAGGTGGGGATGAGCGTGCAGTGGGGCAGCCCCGCCGTCGCGAGGGAGGGCGGTGGGAAAGGGAACTCGCGGCCGCGGATTTTGCTGATGGCTTCGGTCGTCGCGAGGAGCGTCTGCGTTGCGGGCCGGCCGAGGGCGACGATCAGCTTCGGGCGGATGATTGCGATCTGTCGCGCGAGGTATGGCCAGCAGGCGGCCATCTCGTCTTCGACGGGGGTGCGGTTGCCGGGCGGACGACATTTGACGGTGTTGGCGATGTAGACCTGCTCGCGCGTGAGCGTCATGGCGGCGATCATGCGCGTCAATAGTTGGCCGGCCTTGCCGACGAAGGGCTCGCCTTGGGCGTCTTCATCAGCGCCGGGGCCTTCGCCGACGAACATCAACTCTGCTCGCGGATGGCCGACGCCGAAGACGGTCTGCGTGCGTTTTTCGTGCAGGCGGCAGGTTGTGCAGTTTTTGACGGCGGCGCGGTCCAGCTCGGCCAGCGCGGCGGCAGCTTCCTCCACCGAAAGGTCGCGGTCATTGAGCGGGGCGAGGTCGGCTCGATCGGCGATGGGCAGGGGGCGCGGGGCAGAGCGCGGCGGTGCGGCGTCGGCTTCGCCGAACATGGTTTCCGGCGCGGGGCGCGACGCGGGGGCGGGGCGCGGTTCGTGCCACGCCGGGGCCGGTCTTCCGGCGGATCGGTCGTCGGCCCGTCGCGACGGAGCTTCCGCGCGGGCGATCGGCTCGCGCGGGGACGGCTTGTCGGCTGAAAGCTCAGGCGCGGGACAGGCGTAGTGGGCCATGCCCAGGCGGCGATCATTGCGCAGCCAAGCGGTGATTGCGGGCGGAATTTCGGTTGGGATGGGAATTTGCACGATCAGCAGATTATGCGCGAACACACTTCGGCTCAATGGACGCTGTCGCCCGCGGTGTTGATTGGTTTGGTCATCGCGAGCATGTGCGGCCTGGCGGACGCAAACGAGGCCGAGATCGTTGCGCCGGCGTTTGGTCGACCGGCGATCGTCGCCCCCGGCGAATCATTCAACATCGACGTCCTGACCGACGGCGCTGCGCCGACCGCGGTCGAATTGGTTTCGTCGCGGCATCAGGATCATCGATATGCCCTGGCAGTCTCGAACGACCCGGCTGCATCGGTCGGCAGCAGTGCGACGATCGAGAATGGCGGCATGCACCGGCTGCGGGCGAAGGTGGAAACGAGCGTGCCGGAGGGACAATATGACCTGGTGGTCTCGCACGGCGAGCGATCCGCGACGCGGGCTCACTGTGTTTCGGTCCGCCGGCTTGGAGCGCGGCTGCGTGTGGTGGTCATCGGGAGCATCGGGGTGGGGGAGCCGTGTATTCCGCGGTTTGATTCGCGGCTGGTCAATGACATCAACCTGCGCGGGCCGCAGGTTGTCGTGCTGCTCGGCGGTTATGTGGCGTCGACTGCGGCCAATGCAAATGTTGAGTGGGAGCGGCTGCGCGGCGAGCTGCGGCGAATCGACGCCGCGGTGGTTGCCGCCTGCGGAGCGGCGGATCCGCTGGAGGATTTCAGCCGCGAGTTTGGTCCCAGCCCGATTGGTGCGACTGCGATCGGACCGCACCGGATCGTGGTCGCCTATGACCCGCCGGCTGATGCGCTTTCGCAAAACTCTGCGCAGCGTGACTGGCTGCGCGGAGTGCTGACGACCGACGCGGGCTCTCCGAAGGGAGCGCTGCTGTTGGTGGGTCCGCGTGCGGAAAGCTCGGACTTTGTGCGCTCGCTGGTGGGGGCTTCGCCGACGCCGACGACGCGACGCAGCGCAGGCGAAGGAGCGGTTGCCGCACAGTCGCTGGCCGATGGGGGGGGCCTGACGGGTCTCCTGACATGGGTGATCGCCGACAGCGCTGCGGTTTCAGCGCCGTCGCTCGCGCCGGCGTCGCACTTAGCGCTCGTGCGGGCCATTCCGGCGATGCCGGGTTGCCGTACGCTCGACTCGGCCGGATTCTCGATTCTCGACTTCGGGCCGTCGCCGGGAGGTGAATGGCGGGCCGAACTTACGCAGGCGCAGGTGGGGGAGCTGGCGATCGACTTTGAGATGTCAAACGACGGTACGGTGCTGCAATTGCCCACGCGCGTGATCAACCGTACCGACCGCGTCGTCGAAGGCGTCGTCTTTCGGGCACGGGTCGCGAAGGCCGACGCGGGAATGCGGCCGTGGGCGGTGGGCGGCCGGCTGATCGGGCTGGCTGACCATCACGAGTTTTGGGAAGCCACGGTCAGTGCGGATGTTCCGGCGCACGCGGCGATTCGCGTCGTGGTCGGTAGCGGCGAGAAGCCTGCCGTCAATCCGTAGAAATCTGCTTCGGGGTGGCGGGGGATCGGCAGGGGATCGGCAGGGGATCAGTGGGGGATTTCGAACCCCCGCGCGAGTCGCGCGGGCGACATTGGATTTTTTTTGGCGCGTTTTACACGTGGCGGTCGCGTCCTTTGTCGGGTTTGCCCCCACCGCCAGCAGCGGGTTGCTGGTGAGCGAACTTGCTCTCTCCACGCGAAGGACCACAGCATGAAAATGCCGCGACCGCAATCGTCACCAGCTCATCACGAAACGAGTCCGAAAATTACCGCCGCATCTGACGCGAGCACGCGATGCCGCGCGATTGCGGCGGCCGGCGTCATGGTCGGGGTCGCGCTTTCCCAGCCCGCGCTCGCACAGAATCGCTCGTGGAACTCGGGCACCGGCAACTGGGCCACGGCCGCCAATTGGTTTCCGGCGAGCGTGCCGGGCGCGGCAAACGTGGCCCGCATTGGTGACATCGCCGGTGTGCAAAACACGACCGTATCTCTCAATCAGAACGCGACGGTGGGGGGGCTCGAGATCACCGACGGCATGCGGCTGCTGCTCAGCGGGAACCGCATGACTGTCAACGGCGTCACCCAGGTGGTCGGCCGTAACGCGGTCGCGAACGGTCCCGGGCAGTCCGACACGATCTACACGTCGTGGATCCGCGTCGACGCCGCCGTCGGCACCGCGTTTCGCACCGATCAGCTCGAACTCGACGGCGGCGGTGCGTTCTCCCTATATGACAATGCGCTGGTCGACATCGACGACTCCATGTCGATTGGATCGAACGGCAATTTGTCGTACATCGCCGGTCGCGGCACGATTCGCCTGAACGGAACGGGGCCGACGCTGATCAATAACGGCGGCCTCATTCACGGCGGCGCCAGCCCCGGGCTGACTCTGCAGCAGACCAACGGTGGAACGTTTGATCTGGATGGCCAAAGCGGCGACGGCGAGATCGAGCTTTATGGCGAGGGTGGGTCGAGCCTTCGGCTGATCGGCACGCAGCTCGCCGACAACTTCAGCGGCACCATCACTCTCTCGCGCGGTTCGTATCTCGACATGGACCTGACGAACGGGTGGACTGCTGACGCCAACAGTGGTTTCAACGTGTTTGGCGTATACGCCGATCAATTGCCCGCGCGGCTGGTCGGGAGTGACTTCACCTTTGCCGGGGTGATGCAGATCACCGGCGACGATGCGAGCCTGAATGTTGGGGCGGACACGACCATCACGCCGGATGGATATGTACTGGTGGGCACCGACGATCGCCTGACCTTTGGAGTCGACGACGCCAGCACGACGGTCGAGGGCGGCGAGTTTCAGATTGCACCGGGCGGCCTGCTGCGGTTCGCCGGCCCCACGGTGATCCAGGGCGGTGAGTTTCGCGATACCGCCGGCGATGATTTAGCGCTCGACGTCGACTTTGGCGGCCTGACGACCTGGAACGGGACGGTGATGATCAACGGCTACGCTCGGCAATGGGGCGACGCCTCGCTGAGCGGAGTCACCACGATCGAGGCCGAATACTTCGATATGGACGGTCCCTTCTCGTCGACCGTTTGGAACATCAGCCATCCGTTCGCATTGAATGTCGACTCGATCGATAGCCCAAACACGCCGATGTCATTTGGCGGAACGCTCAACATCGGCGGCGGGCTAATCGGCGGCATGTCGATCAACCTCAGCGACCCCGCCGCTTCGTGGACGATGGCAGGCACGGCGAATCTCAGCGGCGACGCCAACCTGTTCCCGACGCGCATCGGCGGGTCGACGATGCAGGTGACGGGTGATCTCAACGTGACGAGCGGGCGAGTGCAGATCAGCGCTCCGACGATTCTCGCCCCGACGGCGACCGTGAATCTGCCGACGGCGAATTCGCGGCTGCGCATCAACGCTCGGTCGGTTATCGACAGCGGCACGACCTTCACCGGCCCTGGCCTGCTGATCAACGGTGCCAACGGCACCATGCGGCTCGCCGACGGCGTCGCGACCGATCAGGTCGGGTTGCAAAATAACGGCGATCTGCTGATCGCGGATGCGGGCCCGGGCGTGGCGACGGTCAATCGCTTCGAGCAGATCGCGGGCGCCAGCTGGCGCGTTTCGCTGGGCGGCGACAGCGGCGGCAGCGAGCATGACCTGATGGTTGTGGCCGGACCGGCGGTGCTGGCGGGCGCGCTCGAGGTGGAGCTGTTCAACATCGGCAACGGCCAATTTGCTCCGCAGGTCGGCGACGAGTTCACGATCCTCACCGCGGGTGGTGGCGTGAGCGGCGCGTTCGAGGCCAATCCGATCAGTTGCGCGGGCGACGACCAGTACAACTGGACCGTCGTCTACGAGCCGAACGTGGTTTCGCTGCAATTGACCTCGATCACCGCCGGCCACTTGGGCGACATGGACTGCGACTGCTTCGTGACGGTCGGCGACATCGGCGGATTTGTGATGGCGCTCACCAACCCCGCCGGCTTCGATGCGGCGTTCCCGGATTGCAGCATCGAGAACGCGGATGTGAATCAGGACGGATTCGTGACCGTCGGCGACATCGGCGCTTTTGTGACGTTGCTCACGCAGTAGTTCGGCGGCCTCAGAAAAATCACGACTCCTCTCCAACCGCCGCACGCGATTTCATATCGCGTGCGGCGTTTTTGCATGAGTGAAATGCGAGGGCGGGAGGCATTGGGGCAGGGGGGATGAAATTTTGGCGCATCGCGCCGGCGGGCTCCGCGTCTCTCTGTGGCCACGGAGATCGCTCGCCATCGCAGCGGCCGAGCCAAGGCCGACGAAATCAAACACAGGAGCAACGATTCATGACTCGAAAGCACGCACAAAACACCCGCGGCGGATTCCGGAAGTTCCTCTCGCAGTCTGCGACGCGCCTCGCGCTGGGCTCCGTCGTCGTGGCGGCGCCGGCTCTCGCCGTCGAACGCGTATGGAACAACGCATTCGGCGTTTGGGGCACGCAGGGCAACTGGAGCCCCGCCGGCTTTGTCGGTTTCGGCGACACCGCCCGGATCGGCAATCTTGCGGCGACCATCGACGCTGTGGTGAACATGGACGTCAACTCGACGAACTCCGGCGTCACGATTCAGGGCCGGGCGAGGCTGAACACGGAAGGTCGCCAACTGGTGGTGAATGGCCCGACTCTCATCGACGGTTCGTCCAGTCCCGAATTCACTGACTTGTATGCTCGGCTGCGCGTCACCAACGGCGCCTCCACTCCCGACTACCGCAGCAACTCGCTGACCATGGCGAGTTCCGCCACGCTCTTGGGCGTGAGTACGCCGACGATCGCCATCGACGGGGCGTTCAACTTGGCCGCCGACGCGCGTCTGCTCGGCACGGCCGCGGTCGATGTCGGCGGTGGGTTTGCGAACAACGGGGAGATCTCGGTTTTCAACGGCAATATGACGCTGAGCGTCTCGGGCACGTTGGATCTCGACGGCAGCGCGAACAACGGCCGAATCACGATCAACGACAGCGGTTCTGACCTGATCATCTCGGCCAACGGGCTGACCGACGCGTATGACGGCGATGCCTTTCTCGGGGGCGGCAGCACCTGGGATATGCAGCTCGCCAACCCGTGGTCGATCGGGCCCGCCGCACTCATTCAGGTCGCTTGGTTTCAATCCAGCGGCAACCAGTCCTTCATCGACGGCGCGCCGCTCAGCATTGGTGGGGAGCTTCAGGTCAACGGCACCGAGAACGCGCTGGGGATGAATGCGGCGACTACGTTTCTGCCGACGGCGGACATCGAGACCGGTGTCGGCAACACGATTGACCTGAACGCGAGCGCGACCTTCAACGGCGGCACGTTTCACGTTCCCGACGGCGCCGTCATCAATTGCAACGCGGCCGCCACCGTCAACGCCGGAGTTTTCAACATTGAGTCCGGCGGGCGCGTCGACTTTTCGGGTCCGACCACTGTGAATGGTGGTCTTTTTCTGGGCGCTCTCGACGCGACTTCAGTGTCCGTGCGCTTCGACGGTCCCACGACGAACTGGACCGGCGATGTGACGTTCTCCGGCGCTGTCCAGCAGGATGGAATCGCGACGGTGGCGGTGCCGGTGACGATTCGCGCGGATTACTTTGACCTCGATGGCGTGCAGGGGGCCGCCACCGTTTGGAACATCTCAAACGCATTCTCTGTCGTCGCCGATCATGTTGATCTGGCCGGCTTTGGGGATGCCTTCGGTGGCACGATGAACATCGGCGGCGGGCTGATCGGCGGCGTGTCGATCAACCTCAGCGACCCCGCCGCGTCGTGGACGATGGCGGGCACGGCGAATCTCAGCGGCGACGCCAACCTGTTCCCGACGCGCATCGGCGGTTCGACGATGCAGGTGACGGGTGATCTCAACGTCACGAGCGGGCGAGTGCAGATCACCGCTCCGACGATTCTCGCCCCGACGGCGACCGTGAATCTGCCGACGGCGAATTCGCGGCTGCGCATCAACGCTCGGTCGGTGATCGACAGCGGCACGACCTTCACCGGCCCTGGCCTGCTGATCAACGGCGCGAACGGCACGATGCGGCTTGCGGACGGCGTCGCGACCGATCAGGTCGGGTTGCAAAATAATGGCGATCTGCTGATCGCGGATGCGGGCCCGGGCGTGGCGACGGTCAATCGCTTCGAGCAGCTCGCGGGCGCGAGCTGGCGCGTCTCGCTGGGCGGCGACAGCGGCGGCAGCGAGCATGACCTGATGGTCGTCGCCGGCCCGGCGGTGATTGCGGGCGCGCTCGAGGTGGAGCTGTTCAACATCGGCAACGGCCAATTTGCTCCGCAGGTCGGCGACGAGTTCACGATCCTGACGGCGGGCGGCGGCGTGAGCGGCAGCTTTGAAGGCAACCCGATCAGCTGCGCCGGCGATGATCAGTACAACTGGACGGTGGTGTATGAGCCAAACGTGGTCACGCTGCAACTGACTTCGATCACGGCGGGCCACTTGGGCGACATGAACTGCGACTGCTTCGTGACGGTCGGCGACATCGGCGGATTTGTGATGGCGCTCACCAACCCCGCCGGTTTCGATGCGGCATTCCCGGATTGCAGCATCGAGAACGCGGATGTGAATCAGGACGGCTTCGTGACCGTCGGCGACATCGGCGCATTTGTGACGTTGCTCACGCAGTAGTGGTCGACCGTTCGGGCGCCGCCCGCGGTATTCGGGCGGGACCGGATCGGAAGTCACTTCTGCGCGCCGCCGCATGCGGATCATGCGGCGGCACTTGCGTTGGCGGCCCAAACTGCAGGGTGAGTTGATGCCACGTTGGACCACTTGCATGCGTGCGATAAGCCGATCGCAGCACAAACGCACCAATTGCCTCGCTGATGCGCCGATATCGCGCGGCGCGATTGGCGATCATGTGCAGTTGCCGGGGCGAGATCGACGCACCCTGCTTCGCACGCCATCGATTACCATTCGGCGAAACGCACCCGCGCACGCCAGTTGGAATCCGATGGCTGAATCCTCCGCCGATATCACACTGCTTCTCCGCGCCGCGGCTTCCGGCGAGCGTCGAGACCTCGACGCGTTGATGGCGGCGATCTACGACGACCTGCGCCGCCTGGCGATCAGCCAGATGCGCTCGGAGCGCGACGACCACACGCTGCAGCCCACCGCGTTGGTGCACGAGGCCTATCTAAAGCTGATCGATCAACACGCCACCGATTGGAAAGATCGCGTCCACTTTTTCGCCATCGCGTCGCGCGTCATTCGCCGCATTCTCGTCGATCACGCACGCGAGCGGCTGGCGCTGAAGCGCGGCGGAGGTAACGCGCGGCTCGCGATCGAAGATCTTGATGTCGCAGCCCCTGCGCCCGGCGTCGATTTGGTCGCGCTGGATCAGGCCATGACCGAGCTGGCCGCGATTGATCCGACGCAGGCGCAGATTGTCGAGATGCGCTATTTCGGCGGGCTCACGATCGACGAGATCGCCGAGTCGCTGGCCATCGGCAAGCGCAGCGTCGATCGCCATTGGTCGGCCGCCAAGGCCTGGCTCTGCTTCCGCCTCGGCGGCGACTCGCGGGATGAGAGCCATGGATGAGTCGCTCGGGAAGCGCGCTCACGCATTGCTCATGCAGGCGTTGGATCGAGAGGGCGCCGAACGCACGGAGTTTCTCGCTCGCGCTTGCGCCGGCGACGAACAGCTCCGCGGCCGCGTACGCGAGCTTGCAGCAGCGCTGACGCGTTCCTCCACGTTCCTTGAGCGCCCGGTGTTCGAGTCGCGCGCGATTCGGCCCGCCGCCCGTGCGCCGGTCGCCCCCGTTTCCATCCGCGGCTATCGCATCCTGCGCGTACTGGGCGTCGGCGGAATGGCCACGGTCTACGAGGCCGAGCAGGACCACCCGCGCCGCAGCGTCGCTCTGAAGGTGATGCGCAACGGCTTGGGCGAGACGTCCGCGGTCCACCGCTTTCGCTTTGAGACCGAAGTGCTTGCGCGTTTGCAACACCCGGCCATTGCCCAGATCTACGAGGCCGGGACATACGACGACGGCCACGGTCGTTCGATGCCGTTTTTTGCGATGGAGCACGTGGCCAACGCCTCGACGCTCACCGAATTCGTTCGAGCGCGCGGGTTGGCGCTGTCCGAGCGGCTGCGGCTGTTTATCGACGTTTGCGACGCCGTTCAACACGGCCATCAGCACGGCGTGATTCACCGCGACCTGAAGCCGGGCAATATTCTCGTCGATGCGGCGGGCCGTCCCAAAGTGATCGATTTCGGTGTGGCGCGATCGAGCGACGCCGAGCAGGCCTGGATCACGCGCGACTCGGACCTCGGCAGCCTGGTCGGGACGCTGCACTACATGAGCCCCGAGCAGTGCACGGCGAACGCAACGATCGACGTTCGCACCGATGTTTATTCGCTCGGCGTCGTGCTTTATGAGCTGATCGCCGGTCGCGTGCCGCACGATCTGAGTCGCACGCCGCTCGTTGAGGCGGTTCGAGTGATTACGCAGGATCCGCCGCGGCCGATTGCCGCGCATGCGCCCGAGGCCCGCGGCGATCTCAGCGCGATTGTGGGCATGGCGCTCGAAAAAGAGCCGCGCCGTCGCTACGCCAGCGTCGGCGCTCTCGCGGCCGACGTGCGCCGCTTTCTCAGCGATCAGCCGATCGACGCGCGACCGGCGACGACGCTTTATCAACTGCGCAAGTTCGCCCGCCGCAATCGTGCCGTCGTCATCGGTACGGCGGCGGTGTTTTGCAGTTTGCTCGCCGGGATCGTGTCGACCACGCGAATGGCGATCCTGGCCCAGCGGGCGCAGCGCTCCGCCGAGGCCCGCGAGCGGGAGTTGACGCAGGTGACCGCGTTTCAGCAGGCGCAGCTCTCGCAGATCGACATCGCGGCGATGGGCCGGCGGCTGCGGGCGTCTCTGGCGGAGATGCTGACCGCGCCTGCGGCGACGGCCGAATTGGCGGAGTCTCGACGGCTCGAATTCGAGCGGCTATTGGCCGATGTGAACTTCACGACGCTGGCGATGCGAAATCTGGACGAGTTTGTATTGCAGCGCTCTTACGACGCCATCCACGCTCAATTCGCGCAGCAGCCGCTGATTCAGGCGGCGCTGTTGCAGCGGTTGGGGGCGACCATGCAGTCGTTGGGGTTGCCGAATCGCGCCGCGCCGCTGGCGGACGAGGCGCTGAGCCTGCGCAGCGCGCAGCTCGGTCCGGACCACCTCGACACGTTGGAAACGTCGTACCTTCGTGCCACGGCACTGAGCTCCCTCGGACAATACGACGCGGCCATCGCGGCATTTCGCGATCTGCTGGAGCGCAGCACGCGCCTGCTGGGCCCCGAGGATGAGAAGACGCTCATGACTGCGAGCGGCCTCGCTACGGCTCTGCGATATTCGGGGGATCTGGACGCTGCCGAGCAGATCTGGCGCCGTACGTTGGAGACGCAGCGGCGCGCCCTGGGCGAGGACCATCTGGCCACCCTTCGCACGATGAGCAACATCGGGATCGTCCACGCCCTGCGCGGGCGGACGGCCGACGCCGAGGCGACCTGGCGCGATGTGCTGGAGCGCCGTCGCCGAAAGCTGCCGCCCGATCACCCTGAATTGCGCGGTTCGCTCGGGAATCTCGGGTTGATCTTGCACGAGCAGGGCAAGCTTGCGGAGGCCCGCGCCCTTCTCGAAGAGGACCTCGCGCTCTCCCGCCAGAGCATGGGAGACGAGCATCCCTCGACGCTGGACTCGATGTTAAATCTCAGCTCGGTTCTGTTGGATCTGAAAGAATTCTCAGCGGCGGAGCAACTGCGCCGCGAGTGTCTCGAGGGGCGTCGCCGCGTATTTGGCGTTGAGCATCCCTCCAGCTGGCGGGCCCAGGGGGCGCTGGCCCATGTTCTGGGCGAATCCGGCTGCCTGATCGAAGCCGAAGAGCTCTTTCGCGCGGCGCTTGCCGGCCAGCGCCGAAAACTGGACTCGGATCATCCGGACACGATCGAAACATTGGTCAATCTGTCCGGCGTGCTGCGCCTCAACGAGAGCCTGATCGAGGCGGAGGCCGTCGGCGCAGAGGCCGTCGCCCGCGCTCGCCGAACGCATGGCGAGCAACACCCGGCGTTTGCCGGCTGCCTGGTTGAGCATGGTCGGGCCCTTGCACGCCTTGGCCGCTGGGATGAGGCGGAGTCGGAGCTGCTGCAGGCCCGGCGGATACTGCTCGCCGCGTATGGCGAGCAACACCAGCACGTGCGCGAGGCCGACGCGGCGCTGACCAAGCTGCAAGAGTTAGTGCAGATCACAGTCGCGGGCGAGAATTGAGCGGCGGCCTCACCGCGGCGATTCGAGCGGTCCGCGGCAAACCTGTTTCACGTGAAACACATTTGCCGCCCCACGCTGCGACCGCGGGCCGCGCGGCGTTGGGCGCTGTCGGGCGATCACGATAAAATGAGTTTGAATTTGGTTGAAAACGCGTCAAATGGCGCGGTCTCTCGCATTCCGCACCCGTAGCTCAGTTGGACAGAGCAGCGGATTTCTAATCCGCCGGTCAGGGGTTCGAGTCCCTTCGGGTGCGTTCACCTTCGTGCAACTCGCGGGGCAGGATTTGGCTGTTTATGTCGTTGATTGCTGAGGATTTTCGCGGGCGGTTGATGGCGGTTCGCGCCGCAAGCGCGGCGTTGCTGCGAGGTGTCGCCTTTTGCTCGGCGAGCGCGGCAACGGAGGGGAAAGCGTCATTGGCCGCGCCGAAAACCGACGCGGCGGCTGACGCAGAGGACGGGCTGAGGCCGGGGGCTTGCCTTTAGCCGCCTCCGAC
>JALHOX010000043.1 GCA_022842805.1 Phycisphaerae bacterium
CCGGGTCGGTGTAGAGGAAGCCCTCGACCAGGCCGCCCGCGACCTCGAAGCCGTAGTTGACGAGCAGCGCGGCGGGGGCCATGCCGCGGTTGGCGGCAACGGCGACGCCGCCGCCGGCGATCGTGCCGCTGACGTGCGTCGCGTGATCGCTGACGGCGTCGGTATCGCCGTTGGTGGCGCGGCCCTGGAAGTCGACGTGGGTGGTGCGGATGGTGCCGCCGTCGTACACCAAAGCCGTCACGCCCGAGCCGTTGAGGCCGTAGGGCGGGGCGTTGATGACGTTGACCTGCGTGGTCTGGCGATTTTCACCGTTGAGGGTGCTGAACTTGGGCAGGGGCAATTCGATCCACTGCACGGCGTCTTCGCGGACGAGGCCGAGCAGATCGGCGTAGGTCAGTTCGATGGTGGCGGCGTTGGCGCTCTTCCAAAATGAGCGGACGCCGGCGCCGTAGTTGGTGAGCAGTGCGGCCGCGTCGTCCTTCGACACGTCGTCGTGGAAGGCGATGTAGGCGGCGATGCGGGTCTGCGGCTTCAGGGTGGCGTCGGTCGATTCGCTGCGGATGGATTCGTCTTCGGAATCATCCTCAGTCGGCTCGTTGCTGGGCACGATGGCGTAGCTGGGTGCTTCGCCGGCGATCAGCGCGGGGTGCAGCTTCCAACTGACGTCGATCGGCTGAACGGCGCGGAGCTTGTCGAACTGAGTCAGTGCCGCGGCGTTGAGCCGGGCGTTGTCGACGACGGCGTAGAAGGCGTTGTCGGTGACATAGGTCAGGAGCTGCACGCCGGCGTCGGAGAGGGCCTGCTTGTCCGCCTCGGTCACGGAATTCGTGAATTGGATCAGGAAGTGAGACTCACTGGAGCGGGCGAGACCGGCGATCTTGGCAGCAGCCAGTTGCGGCCCCTCCGCCGCGATCTGTGCTACGCCGCTCTGAAAGCGAATTTCGCCTTTGGTTCGCAGGCCGATTTCCTGCTGTGGGGTGGCGGCGTGAGCGGCGACCACGAGGGCGCCGGCACAAATTGTTGTGCCGAGCAGTGCCCGAAAGCCGCGCGGCGACGGCGCGAAGAGGCTGCGTACTGTCATTCGAGGTGACTCCCTTCCTGAGGTGACACGAGAGCGAAACGAGAAATCATGTATACCGAGAAGATTGGGGCGGATTCCGCGCACCAGCTTGCGCGGTTTCGCAGCAACCATGCACCGCCGCGTCGCGCGATGGGCGACCGCGTCGAACCGGCATGTGATTGCTATGGCCAATATAGTTCGCGCGCCCGCCGCGCCCAACGCGACTTCCGGGACTATTTTGGCGTTTCTACAGTTTTTTGTTATTTGATGCCCGAGAATCGTTCAAAACGCTCAATTCGAGAATCGTCGCCGCGCTCTTCGGGGAATTGTTATGTGACAGGAGTCGGGATTCATGCGGCGACCGGGCGATGCGCGTTGCCTGAAACATGACACGTTGCGCCGAACGTCGGCGTTGCGCCGGCGGACGCTCAAATCTCGCAGCGGCTTGACGCTCGCGCGCCGCCATCCCTACTGTCCGGCCGAATGGCTGAGCCGCACGCCAACGAACGCAACCCGCAGAGTGAACCGTCGGACGTCGATGTCGCGGCGTTGGAGCGACAGATCGCAGAGTGGCAGCGACGTGCGCAGCGCGAGCAAGCGCGGGCCGGGGCGCTGCGCGGCGGACTCGAAAGCGTGTTGTCCTCGCCCGCGTGGCGATTGGTTCATAAGCTGCGGCGGGCGCGTGAGAAGCTGGCGCCGTATGGCTCGTGGCGGGCGCGGGTTTATTGGTGGATCGTCGATTTGCTCTTTCGACGGCCGCCGGAGCTGCGCGGGATGCCCGGGCCGCTGGGCGGGGCGAAGCTGACGTCACTGGACGGACCGAAGGCGTGGCTCCGTAACATTCTCCACGCCGTCGGTGGGCGGATCGGGATCGTCGTTTTTCCGCCGATTGTTGATTGGGGCTGGATGCGACAGCGGCCGCACCAGTTCGCGCTGGAATTTGAGAAGGCGGGTTATCTGGTCTTCTATTGTCCGCCGCAGAGCCGCACCGATTTCGTGCCCGAGTTTCGCCAGGTTTCCCACGGTCTGTTTCTGTGCGGGTGCATCGAGTGGCTCTACGAACTGCCCGATGCGATCGTGGTGATGGGCAAGCCGCAGCATTGGGAGTGGGTGCGACACTTTCGCTCGCGGCGAATTGTGTACGACTACTTCGACGATCTGGGGTTGCACTCGCATGATGGTCGCACGCGTCGGCGCGAGCTGGCGCTGCACGAGCGAATGCTGCGCGAAGCGGACGTGGTGGCCGTGACGGCGGAACGGCTGATCGAGGAAGCGCGACGAACGCGGCCCGATGCACTGCTCTGCCCCAACGGCGTCGATTTCGAGCACTTTCATCGCGATCCGCCGCCGACGGCGCCGGAGGAGCTCCAGAAGATTCGGCGTCGCGGACAAGCGATTGTCGGCTATCACGGCGCTCTGGCGAACTGGTTCGATTTCGCACTGCTGCGCGAAGCGGCGAATCGACGACCTCACGTGACGTTCGTGCTGATCGGCCCCGATTACGACGGCGCCGCGGAGCGAGAGCGGCCGACGTTCCCTTCCAACATCCGGTGGCTGGGCGAGTTGCCCTATGAAGAATTGCCGGCGTACGTTCACGCCTTCGACGTTGCGATGATTCCGTTTGTGTTGAACGAGATCACGCTCGCGACCAACCCGATCAAGCTTTTCGAGTACTTCGCGGCGGGCAAGCCGGTCGTGACCACCCCCCTACCGGAATGTCGCAAGTATTCCTCGGTGCATATCGCGGATTCGGTCGACGCATTCGTCGCGGCGATCGATCGGGCGCTGGCGGAGGCCGGCGACGTTTCGAAACGGACCGCGGCGATCGAGCTGGCGAAAAGCAACAGTTGGGCGGAACGCGTGCGGACGATCATCGAGCGGCTCCGGGACGGTCGGGGAGAAGCGTCGCGATGAGCGAGGTTGCGCCGATCGTTTCGATGGCCGCTGTCGCGTGGGATTTTCCGCTGGTGGGGCGCACGCGCATGTTGTGCGAGGCGTGGAACCGCGCGGGGCGATCGATCGCGTTTGTCGAGCCGCCGTATGTGCGGACGGCGGCGGCGCGGCTGCGGCACGGCGGGCGGCTGGTGAGCGATGTGGGCGAGCGGACGCACATTGTGCGGCCGTGGCCGGCGCTGCCGCGGCGGCTTTGGAATCGGATCGGGCGGCGCGGCGTTGAGAAAAGCCTGCAACACGTCGGGCGCGAAGTGCGTCGTGGGCTGGAGCGTTTCGGCAGGCTGGAAGAGATGACGGCGCTGGTGGTGTCGCCGGTGTGGGCGGCGGCGCTGCGCGAGTTGCCGTTTCGCCGCGTGCTGTATGACTGCATCGATCTGCTGCGGGTGCAGGTGCCGCGACCGGCATTGGGTCCGATGTTCGAAGAATGGGAACGCGAGTTGCTCGCCCGGGCCGACAAAGCAATCGCGACGGCGCGGTCACTTGCCGACGGACTGCTGGCGATGCGGCCGGACCTGCCGATCCGCCTGATTCGCAACGGCGTCGATTTCGAGCGATTCGCAGCGACCGCAGACACCGCGCCGCCGGCCGACCTTCCCGCCGGAGCGCGGCCGATCGTCGGATATGTCGGCGTGCTCGAAAGCGGCGGGGCCTACGAGTGGATCGATTGGGATCTGGTCGAAAGGACGATCGTCGCCCTGCCGGAGTTCGATTTCGTCTTCGTCGGGCCCTACCCGGCGGGCGGTCGCGCCGCCGACCTCGCGAAGCACGCAAACGTGCGCCTGCTCGGCGGAAAGCCGCACACGGACGTGCCGCGTTACATCGCGCGGTTCGATGTTTGCTGGGTGCCCTTTGCGGAGAACGACGTCGTGCGCGCCTGCAACCCGGTGAAGATCTACGAGTACTTTGCGCTGGGAAAGCCGGTGGTCTCGACGCCGGTCGCGGACCTCGCGCAACTCGGCGGACTGGCGACCGTGGTGCGCGGGGCGGACGCGGCGGTTGGGGCGATTCGCGCGGCGATCGGGACTGACGATCCACGAGCGCGTGATGCGCGGCGAGCGTTTGCGAAAGAGAATTCGTGGGCGGCGCGCGCGGCGGAGATCGAGAAGTTCGCGAGCGGTTGAGCGGGGATCAGGCCTGTTCGCCGGCCTCTTCGAGCACCTGCTCCGAGACGTAGATGGGGACATCGCCGGCGACGCCCAGCGCGATCGCGTCCGAGGGGCGGCTGTCGACCTCGACGATCGAACCTAGGTGACGGATGACGATTTTGGCGAAGAAGGTGTGTTCCTGCAGAGCGTGAATCACGATTCGCTCGATGTCGCCGCCGAGCTCGGAAACGACATTGGCCAGCAGGTCGTGCGTTAGCGGACGGGCGGGAATCTCGCCGCGGATGCGGCGATTGATGGCGTGGATCTCCGGCGCGCCGATGACGATTCGCAGCGTTCGCTCGCCATCGCGTTCGCGCAACACGATCACCTGCGAATCGCGCAGTTCGGAGATGAGCAGTTGCACGAGTTCGACGCGGACATCCATACGCGGTCGCTCCGACAATCGGGACGACCGAATTCTAGCGGGAGCCGCATGCAGCGGCCTGCGGTGGGCGTGCTTTCGGCCGGCGCGGGGCGGCGCCGCGACGAATCGGAGGAAGCTCCGGCGGGCGCTATTCGCTGCGACGGGCGCGGAAGAAGTCGCGCAATAGCTGCGCGCAGGGGCCGGCCAACACGCCGCCGACCGTTTCGGCTCGATGGTTGAGGCGCGGATCGCGGGAGATTTCGAAGAGGGATCCGCAAGCTCCGGCCTTTTCGTCATAAGCGCCGAACACCAGGCGCGGGATGCGGGCCAGGACGATGGCGCCGGCACACATCGCGCAGGGTTCGAGGGTGACGTAGAGCGTGCAGTTTTCGAGCCGCCAATGGCCGACCGCGGCGGCGGCGGCGGTGATGGCGATCATCTCGGCGTGGGCGGTCGGGTCCTGGAGCTGTTCGCGCTGATTGCGGCCGCGGGCGATGATGCGCCCTTCGCGCACGATGACGGCGCCGACGGGCACATCCTCGGTGTCGAGGGCCCGCCGCGCCTCGGCGAGCGCGTCTTCCATGAATTGGCGGTCGATCGCTTCCAAGCCGGATTCGGTCATGGCGAAAGTGTAGGCGTTGTCGGGGTGCGATTCGGTATGCTCTGAGGAACAGAGCCGCTTCGCCGATCGAACTTTCAGGAGCGCCGCCCGATGACGCCGTCGCTGCCCGATTCTGCGCCCCGGTTGCACATTCGTCTGCCCCGATTCCCGGCCCGGAGGGGCTGCGCCGGGGTGTTGGTTTTGGTTGCGGGCGTCGCCGCATCGGCGACGGCGGGCGAGGATTGCGAGTGGCTGCCGGGCCAGGGATTGATCGGCGGCGACGGATTGGTTCGCGCGCTGCATGTGTTCGACGACGGGCGCGGCCCGGCGCTCTACCTGGCAGGCGACTTTTCGCGGTTTGGAAGCGGGCGCGGCGCGGTCGCGCGGTGGAACGGCGAATCGATTGAGTTTGTGGGGGAGACGCCCTTTTTCCCCTTCGCCGTCAACGCCCTGACTACGTATCGCGGCGAGCTTTATGCGGGCGGGACGATCGGCACGCAACGGTTTAACGATGTGTGGCAGCCGGTCGGCACGGGCGCAAGCCCGAACGCGCTGGCCTTCACGGTCTGGAACGATCAGCTGATCGTGGGCGGGATCTTTAATGTGGCGGGCGACGTCGTCAGCCCCAACGTCGCGAGTTGGGACGGGGCGACGTGGGCGGCGTTGGGCGACGGACTGCAGGGGACGGTCGCGGCGTTGGCGACCCACGAGGGGGAGCTTTTTGCCGGCGGGTTTTTGACGGACTTTGTTGATCCGTCGCGCGGAGACGCGCAGAGTTCGGGCGTGGCGCGCTGGACGGGGGAGGCGTGGGAGGTGGTCGGTCCGGCGTTGCGTTCGGCCAACGCACTGGTGAGCTACCACGGGGCGCTGCATGTCGGCACGAGCGGGCCGATCGGGGTGGGAGCGGACTCAAGCTCGGTCGGCTTTTGGGACGGAGTCGAGTGGCGACCGCTGGGGCGCGTGGCGGGCGCGGTGCTGGCGTTGCTGGCGGATGGCGGGCAGTTGGTCGCGGTGGGCGCGATTTCGCGTGCGGATGAGC
The DNA here is from genome assembly GCA_022842805.1 of Phycisphaerae bacterium. Classification (GTDB taxonomy): domain Bacteria; phylum Planctomycetota; class Phycisphaerae; order UBA1845; family Fen-1342; genus JALHOX01. The sequence goes on from JALHOX010000043.1 coordinate 6,163, forward strand.
GATTTGTGCGACGGGCGACGATCTGGGATGGGCAGAAGTGGAACACGATGGGCGGCGGGCTGAGCGGTCCGGGGTTGGCCGTGGCGCGGTTTGAAGAGGAGATTGTCGTCGGGGGGGCGTTTCTGGCGGCGGAGAATCGTCCGGTGCAGCGGGCCGCGCGGTGGGACGGCGCGAGCTGGCGGGCGATCGCGTCGGGCTGGTCCGAGGCGGTCTCGCTGGGCACCTATCGCGGCGATTTGCTCGTGGGGGGCGTGCTTCGCACGGAGCAGCAGGAGGTATTCAGCGGCGCGATTCGCCTGACGGCGAACGGCCCGATGCGGATGGGCGGGCCGACGCAGCCGTGGATCGCCAGCGCATTTGTCGAAAGGCTGGGCCGTCTGTACGCCGCCGTCAGCTTTGACGCGACGGGAGAAGATCGCGGGGTGGGCGTTTGGGACGGGGTCGATTGGCAGCGTGTTGGCATCGACCTGAGCGGCGATGTGCGGAGCCTGGTGTTTTATCGTGGCGAACTGGTGGCGGTGGGCACATTTTCCGTCGTGGGGCGGCCGGACGCGCGCAATGTCGCGCTCTTCGATGGCGACGACTGGACGGCGCTGGGCGGCGGAGTGGACGGACCGGTCGACACGGCGATTGTCTATCGCGACGAGCTGGTCGTGGGCGGCACGTTCAATTCGGCCGGAAACGCGCCTGCGCCGCGGATCGCGGCGTGGAACGGCGAAACATGGCGGCCGCTGGCGAGCGACCCGTTCGGCTTTCTCAATCGCGTCAGCTCATTGGCGGAGTATCGGGGCGAGTTGATTGCGGGTGGCAACTTTGGCTCGATTTCGGAGCTATTCACCAGCAACATCGCGGCGTTGGGCGAGGGAGGCTGGCGTCCGCTGGGGAACGGCCTCGTGGCGGCCGACGGGGGAAATGTCGAGGCGTTGACGGTGTATGACGGTCGACTGATCGCGGGCGGCGTCTTCAGCCTGAGCGACTTCAACGCCGGCGGCGGCGATCGCGGGGGCAACGTCACCGGGGTCGCTGCGTGGAACGGGCAATTCTGGTCGCTGCTCGAAGGGGCACAGACCAGCGGCCGGGTTCGGTCGCTGCTGGTGCACAATGGCGATCTCGTGGCTGCGGGCCTGACCGTGGACGGCACGGAGAACTTTTCCGCGGTGCTGTCGCGTTGGAGCTGTCCGCTGCAAATCGGCGATGTGAATTGCGACGGATTTATCAACCCGGGCGACATCGGGGCGTTTGTGAACGCGCTGCTCGACCCTGCGCTCTATCGCTCGTCGCTGCCGCAGTGCGACATTCTGAGCGCCGATGTGAACGGCGACGGGACGGTGAATGTGGGTGATATCGGGGCGTTTGTGTCGCTGCTGGTGGGGACTTAGCCCGTTGCAGTGTGTTTGCAGCATTGAGCTCGTTACCTGCTTGGCATCGACGCTGGAGCCGAGGCGCTCGCTGGACGCAATTTCATTTGCTCGCGTGTCAGCAGCCGTTCGAGCCGCGGGCGTAGGCTCGTCAAGAAGATCGATTCCAAACGGACCAACACTACATCGCGCTTCGCGAGGCTCTTATCAGAACTGACAACGCCTTTCTCGTCCCGCATCGCGAGCTTGCCGTCGATCGTTGAATATTCTGAGAGCCGACCGCCGTCGCGGGAAGCCACTCGCTCCGCTTGCTGTTGGCAGTCTGCGAGTATCTTGTAGGCGGCTACGGCTTGCTCTTCCGAGCAACGATATCGTTGGACGAATTCACGCGTATACGGCTCCCAGAGTGAACGAGCCGCCGGACGCGACGCGGGTCGCTCGATAATGATGCCGCCGCCTTCCATCTCTTTGGCGGCCGCTTCTCGTTTTTCGGTCGCTTTGTTCATCCTTTCGATGAATCGCAGCATGCGATCGCTATAGCGAATTTTGCCCGCTCTCAACTGGGCGGCGAACTCTGCGGAACTGATAAGCTCATGCCCGTTCCACATTTGCACGAACTCAAGCGGTCGCCGGTTTTTGTCGTAGGCCGAAACGTTGGTCCCCACCTCCAACCCCATGTGTGCCGGGGTAAGCTCCTGAGGGTGATCAGGCCGATTGAACTCGGCATAGTGAACTACGATTCGCTGAGTTTCAGCGAGCACTCCCGCAGCGTCGGCGTGTTGAAAAACCGCCGACGCTGGGAACCAAGTTCCATCGAACTCCTGCAGTTCAAACTCCGCCAGCCGCACGACCGTGTCGTTTTCTTTCGTATCGATGCGAATCGGTTGATGTCCTCGAATGGCATCCAGTCTCCATTCCACCGAGCGATTGCCTTTGCGGGCGATTACGACTTCAACGGAACCTTCAGTCCGCGTCGCAAAGTCTGGCGGCTCGTCGCCCCACTCTGCCAACAGCGCCTCGGTAGGATCCTGAATCAAAGACGGCCAACCGACCAGACCGAGCGTGCGAAGTCCAATCACGCCTGAATTTCCGGACAGTTCGCGCTTGTCGGCTGAAATCGGCCCTTGAATCCCGTAACTCCACGCCGCACCGTCGCACACCAGTGTCATGTGCTCGGAGAAGTCGCGATCTTCGATCACGTTTTCGATTGGCTGGCCGAGCAGCATTCCGTCCGAGTCGCCGTCCAGGTGGAGCAACACAGAGTCGCCGGCGATCTCGGCGCGCGAGTATCGCTCCGCTGCGCCAGGATGCGTGCGCGTGTAGTTCAAAAAGCCGGTCACGATCGCCTGTCGGCCCTCCAGTGCCTCACGGAGCGCTGGCGGAACGCGATCGTCCAAACCATCTACGCAGAATGCGAGAAAAACTAGAACCATTACTGGCTCCTGAGATAAGCACGGCTCGTGAGGCAGAGACTCCGCCCACTAATCAACGCGCATCGGGAAAGGGTGCGACGGGAACCCGATGCACAGCACTGGCTCGACAGCGGCTATTCACCCCAAACGACTGCGCACGACCCGCTTCGCATTGAATTGCGATCACTCGGGCCGAAACGCGCGGACCTGTTGGCGCCCGAGATCGCCGCTATCCGACCTGTCGGCGACATGATACCATAAACCTCCGGGATGAATCCGGATTCGCCCGGGCGTGACACGATCGTCGCCGGGGCGTCGGGCCGGCTCGACCGGTTGTCGGATTCCTTGAGACATAAGCACAAAGCAGGGCTTTTCGCATGTTGAATCAGCAAGTGGCGATTGTCACCGGGGCGTCTCAGGGGATTGGCCGCGCGATTGCGCTGGAGCTGGCGCGGCAGGGTGCGACGGTGGTCGCCGCCGCGCGGGGCGTGGACAAGATCCGGGCGTGGAGCAACGACGCGGGCGCTCTGACGCCGCGTATTCATGCGGCTTCGGTCGATGTGACGGACAAGGCCTCGATCGACAAGCTTGTCGAGGAGACGGTGCAGAAGCACGGCAAGCTCGACATCCTGGTGAACAACGCGGGCATCACGAAGGACGGGCTGCTGATGGCGATGAGCGACGAGGATTTCGACGCCGTCATCGACACGAATCTGCGCGGCGCGTTTCGCCTGACGCGGGCGGCGATCCGGCCGATGATCCGGGCCAAGGCCGGGCGCATCATCAACATCACCAGCGTCACGGGCATCATGGGCAACCCGGGCCAGGCCAACTATGCGGCGGCCAAGGCGGGGCTGATCGGCTTTACCAAGACGGTGGCGAAGGAGTATGCGAAGAAGGGCATCCTCTGCAACGCGGTCGCGCCGGGCTTTATCGCGACGGACATGACGGCGGTGCTGCCGGACAAGCTGAAGGAGACGGTGCAGCAGATCATTCCGCTGCAGCGGATGGGGACTTGCGACGAGATTGCGGGTGTGGTGGCGTTCCTGTGCGGGCCGGCGGCGACCTACCTGACGGGGCAGGTGATTTCGGTGGATGGCGGGCTGCATACCTAGCCTTGGACGCGCGACCTTTGCGCTTCTTCAGATTCGCGACCGCGTGAGTTGGCGACAGTGGCCGCTCCGACCGAGAATTACAGCTAGATGTAACTCCGTTCGTCGCCGCGCTTCCTGAGGTTTTCGCCGAATGCCGCACTCCAAGCCCGCCCCCATCCAACGCATCGGAATCCTGACCGGCGGCGGCGACTGCCCCGGGCTGAACGCGGTCATTCGCGTCGTCACCCGCGCCGCGATTCACAAGCTCGGTATTGAGGTACTGGGCATTGAAGACGGCTTTCTCGGCCTGATCCGCAACCGTATCCGCCATCTGCGCGACGACGACGTCTCCGACATTTTGACCCGCGGCGGGACCATCCTGTGCACCTCGAACACAGCCGACCCGACCCGCTTCAAGACCGGCACCGGCCCCGACGGCAAGCCGATTTTCGAGAACGTGATCGACCGGTGCATCGAGCATGTCCGCGAAAACCGGCTCGATCTGCTGGTGTGCGTCGGCGGCGACGGCACGATGAGCGGCGCATCGGACCTGATCAAGGCGGGCATCCCCTGTGTCGGCGTGCCGAAGACGATCGACAACGATCTGATGCACACGGAAATCACCTTCGGCTTTACCACCGCCGTGCAGACGGCGACCGAGTGTCTCGACCGCATTCACACGACGGGGTCGAGCCATCACCGGGTGATGCTGGTCGAGTTGATGGGTCGCAACGCCGGCTGGCTGACGCTGCACGCCGGACTGGCCAGCGGGGCCGATGTGATTTTGTTGCCGGAGATCCCGTTCGATCTCGACGTTGTCTGCGACTACTGCCTGAATCGCAACCGTCGCGGCAAGCGCTTTACGCTGCTGGCGGTGGCCGAGGGCGCCGCTCCGAAGGACGGCACGCAGGTGGTCGAGCGCCTGGTCGAGGGCTCGCGCGATCCGGTGCGGCTGGGGGGCATTGCGCAGGTGCTTTCGAAACAGATTACCGAAAAGACCGGCCTCGAAACCCGGGCCACGATTTTGGGGCATGTGCAGCGCGGCGGGACGCCGGTGGCGTTTGACCGGGTGCTGGCGACCGAGTTTGGGCACCGGGCGATCAGCATGGTCGCGACGCGCGACTGGAACCACATGGTGGTGATGCACGGCGGCGAGACGGACATGGTGCCGATCGAGAAGGTGGCGCATCAGCAACGGAAGATTCCGCTGGAGCATCCGTTGATCGGGATGGCGCGGGCACTGAATGTGTGCCTGGGCGATTGACGGCGGCTAGCCGGTGATGGGGGGTTCTCTGGTCTGCGCGATAGTGGAACCTCTTGGCGATGTTCTTTCAATTATCGGACCAAGTGGGGAGCGGGAGCGAAGGTGAGGCGGTCGGCGCGGTTTGTGTGGGAGTTGGCGGCGGGTAGCTGAAAAAGTGGGCCTGTCGCCTGTCGCGGCGGACGTTGATTCGGCGGAGCTGAAATCTGGCGCGGGAGTTTGCGAGCCTCATCTTGCAGACCGCCAACAAATCGATAATTTGCAGCCCCGAAAGGGAGCGCGTCGCCGCGCTCGTCGGACCGCTCTTTCGGAGCACATCGATGGCCAAGAAGAAGACCGCCTCCAAGAAGTCCGCGGCGAAGAAGACCGCCAAGAAAGCCGCGAAGCCGGCGGCGAAGAAGGCGACCAAGAAAGCCGCCGCGAAATCGACGGTGAAAAAAGCGACCGCGAAGAAGGTGAGCGCGAAGAAGCCCGCCGCGAAGAAGGCGCAGCGCACGACCCACCGCAGCAGCGGCGGCAAGAAGCTCTATGCGGTGCGCGAGGCCGGTGGGCAGTTCAAGGACATTCAGACCTACGAGCGGGCGCACGCCGCTGACCTGCGTAAGAAGAGCAAGGCGGAGAAGGCGGAGAAAGCCGAGAAGGACGAGCGCTCCGACGAGATTTCGCACGAGCTGGAGATCGATGCACACGATCTGCTCGGCCGCGAGTTGCCCGACGACGAAGGCGACGAAAAGGACGAGAAGTCGGACGACGATGAAGAGGAAGCGGGCTTCGCCGGCGGCAGCGACGACGAGTGGTCGTGATCGATATGTGCGGCGCCGCGGCGCTGTGAGCCGTGCTCTAACCGCAAGCGGGCTGGGTGACGCGGCTCTTTGAGCCGTGCACCGGCCGACCGACGGACGCGGCCCCCGTCGGCCCCTCACTCCACCGCAATCTCCGCCACCAGCGGCAAATGATCTGAGACGATGGTGGCGCGCTTTTCGATAGTGCGCACTTCGACCCGCGACGACACCCAGATCTGATCGAGCGCGAGCACGGGCAGAATCGACGGCCAGGTCGGCGAATAGCGGCGCGGCGCGGCCCGCTCCCAGGCGTTAGCGAGTTTGCCGCGCAACGGCTCGAAATGGACCGAATCGGGCGGCGTGTTGAAATCGCCGAGGACGAGCATCGGCTCGCCACGATGGGCGGTCACCCAATCATCCAGCCCCTGGAGCGCGCTGGCGCGCGAGCTGAACACGTAGTGCTGAATATCGATCAGCGCCAAAGTCAGCGGCTCGCGCCCGCCGAAATCGACCCGTAACGAGCCGCAGCGGCCGAGATCGCCCAACGGCTCGAAGCGGGCGTCGGAAATGGGGAATCGCGACAGCACCACCATGCCGTTGCCGAAGCCGTGATAGCGATGGGCGGGGAAGGTCTTTCGCCACCAGTTTTCCATCCATTCGCCCGGCTGTCGCGCCTCGACGAAGGCGGCGATGTCGGCCCGCGACTCGCGCACCATGGTCTCGATGTGCTCCAGCCCGAATGCGCCCGAGGAGACGTTCCAGAGCAGGACGCGGAGCGGTGGCTGGTCCTCGGCTATGGGGATGCGCTTGATGATGATGCACCGCAGCGACGCATCCATATCCATCCACGCCAGACAAATCAGCGCCAGTCCGAGCGCGCCGCCGCCCAGCCAACGTCGCCGCAGCGCGAACCAGATCGCACTGGCCGCAGCGGCGAGCGCGGCCGCGACCGGGAGCGGCACTGCGTAGTACACCGTAGCCAGGCCGGGCAGCCGATCGCGAATCGTCAGCCGCAGCAGCAGCGCTGCCAGCACGAGTGCGATCATCATCGTCGCCGCGGCGGACCACTGCCGGGTGGCGCGCGGCGGCCGGTCAAAATGCCGGACATGCAGACCGTTCATGGCAGCGCTCCGGCTGCCGTCTGGCCGCGGCGGAGGGACATGCTCCACGCTTGAGCGCACGCGATGGTCAGTAGCGCCAACGCGATCACATGTATGCCGTACCAGCGCAGTTCTTTTGACCCCATGGCGAGCGTTGCGATCGCCCAGGCGACGACGGCCGCGATCGCCCAGCGTCGAGCGAGGGCGGCGTTTGATCGGCCGTCCAGCAATTCATTGCACACCACGACCAGCGCCGGCAGCGCCCAGGCGAGGTAGTAATGTCGCAACATGGGCGAGGGCCAGAACATCATCAGCATCCACAAGGCCGAGAGCGCGGGCCAATCTTGCGGGGCCGCACCGCGCGTGCGCCAAGTCCACCAAAACAGCGCCGCGAATGCGATCAGCAGCGGCGCGGCCCACAACCAGCGCACGACCCCCGCGGGCAGGTCCGCCATGTGATAGCGCGGCACCCATGACAAATCGACACGCTTCTCGGCCCAGTCCGCGCCGTCGTGGGGCGGCATCGGATCGAGCGTCAGCACCTCGTCCGCCGCGAGCGCTGCGCGATAGCGCTCGACGACGTCGGGCGGCGGCGAACCATAGAGAATCACCTGTCGCCGTGCATCGGGCAGCGCCCGCAGCCAGCGTGTCAGCACGGTGGATAGCGCCGAGTTTGTGCCGTGGCGATGCACGCGCAGTAACGGATCTTCGATCATGCGCTCATTCGAATGCCACGCGGCCCGTTGCAGCCATAGGCGATGTTCCGCGAGCGCCCCGTCGACGCCGAAGAAGAGCACGCTCGGAACGACATTGATCAACACGACGGCGGCAAGAAACCCGCCCACGGCGCGCCATTGTGCGCGCAGCAGCAGGTAGATCACGAGAAGTCCGGGCATGACTTTGATCATCGCCGCGCTGCCGATCAGGAATCCGCCAGCGATCGGACGGGCGGTGTGCAGCAGCGTCAGCCCGCCGACACAGAGCGCCAACGTCCACAGGGTGGTTTGGTTGGATTGCAGCGCATGGGCGAGGTTTACCGCCGCGAGCGCGACGGGCGCCACCAAGACCGCACCCCGCGCATCGCCGGCGCGGCGCCATTGTTGCAAGAGGCGCAGCGTGATGGCGAGCGCCGCGCAGTTCGTCGCGATGTAGAGCAAGACGCCGATCGGCGCGGGGATCCACGCGGCGAAGGGCAGCAGGGCGAACGTCGTCGCGGGCAGATAGCCGAACATCGCGGTGCCCGGCGCGGTGTGGCCATGCTGCCAGGTCCAGCGCGTCTCGAACTGCAGATCGCGCCAATCGGGGTCGTTGTCGATCCCGCGATCGATGGCGCCGATCAAGCCGACCAGCAGCGCGATCGCGATGAACACGACCGCGCCGACTTTCGCCGCGGGCTCACGCAAAACCGACGTCCCGCCCGGCGTTTTCCTTCTTCAGGAACTCCATCAGCGGCGCGTAATAGTCGAGCATCGCGCGGGCGCTGAGCGGCTCGCCGGTGTAGTCCTGAATGACCTGGCGCCAGTCGCGCGTCGCGCCCAGTTTCAGGAGGGACGAAAGGTATTCGCCGACGTCCTTGCGGCCGTAGTAATTGCAGTTGCGCGGATCCTGCTTGAGGATTTTGCGTGCGATGTAGTCGTGCACCTGATAGACGATCAGCGTGCCCATGGCGTAGTCGTAGTATTGGGCGGGGTCGTCGTTGATGTGCGTCTTGCTGGCGGCGTCGCAGTATTCCTCGCCGCGGGCGCCGGCGGGCGGATCGATGCCCTGCAGCGTCTGCACATACTCCCACCATTTCGCATTGAGCTTGCCGGCGGGCAGCTCCTCTTCGTAGAGGGCGTGTTCGAAGTGGGTCATGGTGCCGCACGCCCAGGGCATGAGCACGATGTTGCCGTCGAGCGCCTGCGAGAGCAGCCATTGCGTGTCGTCGCCGCCGGCGCCGGGCTTGAGCAGGCCGATCTCGGCGAGGTAGGGCTTCTGCTTGCTGGCGAGCGTGATGAGGTCGCCGATGCCTTCGTGGAAGGCGCGATTGGCGCCTTCGCGGAGCATGAGCGGCACGCCGGCGTCGGTGTAGGCGAGGTAGTAGTAGATGTGGCCGAGTTCGTGGTGCGTGGTGCTGAACCAGTTGGCGTCGGACTTAACGCTCATCAGGCTGCGGACGTCGTGGTCGAGGTCGACGTGCCAGGCGCTGGCGTGGCGATTCTTCTTGCGCGGCGCATCGGCCGGCAGGTCGTAGAGATCGCTCTTTTCCCAGAAGCTCTTGGGCAGCGTCGGCATGCCCATCGAAACGTAGAAGCGCTCGGCCTGCTGGATGATCCACTCCGGCGTCTTGTCTTTGAAGAGCGGATCGAGATCGACGCCGGCGACGATGCCGGGCCATTCCTGGCCCCAGCGGTTGCCGAGCCAATGGGCCGGGATGCGGCGCGGGACGGGCTGGCCAAAGCGCTTGGCGAGGATGTGCTTGGTGTAGCAGTGCAACTGCTCAAACATCGGACGGGTCTGCTCGATCACGGTCTTCATCAGCGACATCAGCTCGCTCACGGGCATGCCGTAATCGGCGACTTCGAGGCCGAAGAAGGAGCTGAAGCCGAGGCCGCGGCCGACCTGATTTCGCAGTTCGCGGAGCTTAATCAGGCCCGGGCGACAGGCCTTGCCGATCTCTTTTGACGCCTCCCACGCGGCGCGGCGTTCGTCGAGGTTGCTGCTCTTAATGAGGATGTCGTCGATGTCGTTTGCGCCGACCTTTTTCTTTTCGCCGCCGGCGGTGGTCATTTCGTAGGTGAAGCCGTTTTGCGTCTGGTTTTGGGCGGCTTCGGCCTCGGTTCGGGCCTTGACGAGATCGGGAATATTGCCGGGGGCGTGGGCGGCGGCCATCCAGGCCTTGAAGAGCTGACGATTGGTGAGTTCATCGTGGCGCCAGGCGTCTTCGCGCAGGGCGCGGATGGCGGCCATGCGATCGGGAGCGCCGATGAAGCGGTCGAGCGCCTGCTGCGCGGTGACCGCGGCCTGCGTGTGTTCGTCCTTGACGTCGGTCGACGCGATCCACTGCGCCCCGGCGGCGGCGGTGTAGAGCTTCTGGAACTCGGCCTGATAGGTCGTCAGAAACTGCTTGGCATCCGGCACGGCACC
>JALHOX010000044.1:0-7470 GCA_022842805.1 Phycisphaerae bacterium
CCGCTCGATCGTCAGTCCGTTGGCGACGAAGCTGCTGCGCGAGTGATCGGTGATGCAGATGTACTGATAGCCGCGGGCGGCGGCGCCCTCGATCATCTGCTCGATCGTGCAGCGTCCGTCGCTGGCGGTCGTGTGCATATGCAGATCGCCGCGGATGTCGGCCAGATCGATCAGGTCTGGCGGCGTTTCGCGCAGTTCAAATTCGCCGCGGTCTTCGCGTAACTCCGGGGGGATCCATGGCAGGCCGAGCTTGGCGTAAATGTCCTCTTCGTTGGCCCCCGCGAGTTGGGTTTCGCCGTCATTCAAGCCGTACTCGTTCAGGCTCCAGCCGCGCTTCACCGCCATCTCGCGCAGGCGCACGTTGTGGGCCTTGCTGCCGCTGAAGTACTGCAGCGCGGCGCCGTACGACGCCGCGGGCACGACACGCAGGTCGACCTGAATCGCGCGGTCGTCGGCGTAGCTGAAGCGGATCGAGCCTTTGGTGTCGCCGGAGGCGAGGATTGCGTTGGGGTCGGCCAGCTTGGTGAAGGCCTGCACCACTTTCGCGCCGTCGTCGGCGATGCAGAGCAGGTCGATATCGCCGACGGTCTCGACGCCGCGCCGCAGCGAGCCGGCGTGTTCGATGCGCTGCACGCCGGGCACCTTGCGGAGCTGCTGCTTGAACTGCTCGGCGATCTCCCAGGCGATTCCGAGCCGCGTGCGGCCGACGGTGGTGGCGAGGAAATCGAGGCCGCGGCGGATGTTGTCGATGCTTTTTTCGGCGAAGCCCTTGAGCCCTGCGAGGGCGTTGTTTGCGAGGGCGGTCTTCAGTGCGTCGATCGAATCGATGCCGCGTTCGCGCCAGAGCTGGGCGATCTTCTTGGGGCCGAGCCCCTGAATCTGACGCAGCCCGAGCAGGCCTGCGGGCACCTCGGCCAGCAGTTCGTCGCGCAGGGCGAGTTTGCCGGTGGAGAGCAGCTCGCGGATCTTCTCGATCGAGGCCTTGCCGACGCCGGGCAGGCCGGCGAGTTCGTTACGGGCGGCGAGGTCGTTGATGTCGGCGGCGAGATCTTCGACGGTGCGCGCGATCTTGCGATAGGCGTTGACGCGAAAGGCGTCGTCGCCGCGGATTTCCATCAGATCGGCGATTTCCTCAAATTGTCGCGCCACGTCGGCGTTGGTCATGCGGTTGGCGTCCAGCTGGTAGGGGGCGAACCCGGCTGGCGGATGGTAGGGGGGCCGATCGCGACGGAGCAATCCGTGGGGGGCCGGGGTTGGGGGCGCTTGCGACGGTTGATCGGCCGGGGCGACGCTGCCGCAAACGAAATAGGCGTCGCGACCATCGCGACGCCCGGTTCGAATTTATGTTGAGCGAGCGTGCGGAATTGGCGGGTGGTTAATAGCGGTCGCCGCGATCGCCACGGTCTCCGCGGTCGCCACGATCTCCGCGATCGCGACCGCCGCGACCGCCGCCGCCGTAGCCACCACCGCCTCCGCCGCCGCCGTAACCACCGCGGCCGCCGCCACCACCGCCGCCGCCGTACCCACCGCGACCGCCGCCGCCGCCCCCGCTGTAGCCTCCGCCGCCGGCGCGCGGTTCGCGCGGTTTGGCTTCATTGACGGTGAGGGCGCGGCCGGCGTGCTGGGCGCCATTGAGGGCCTGAATGGCGGCCTGGGCTTCCTCGTCGGTGCTCATTTCGACGAAGCCGAAGCCCTTGCTCCGGCCGGTCTCTCGATCGTTGATCACTTCGGCGCTTCGAACCGTGCCATGCTGCGAAAGCAGCTCCTGCAGTTCCGAGCTGGTCACGGAGTAGGGAAGGTTCCCCACGTACAACTTACGACCCATCCAACGGTCTCCAAGCGGACAAACGGCGCGACCCTGTTTCACGCACTTTCCGGGTCGCAAGGGAAAGAAAAGTCGAGCGAAATCCGGCGTTCGGATTTCGGGCGAGGCGGGGTTGGAACGAACTGCGAAGCAAGCAAGCGCCCACACAGACAGACTGAGGCGTCAAACACGATCTGCTAAAAATATTACTTTCCAAAATCGCTCCTGCAATGCGATTTTGGCGAATTTCGGGCTGCCGATGGGCCGGTCGGCGTTGGCGGCGCAAGGCGGCTGGAGCGGTCGCGATCGGGCAACTACACTCGGCGATATGTTCACGGGAACCACCTGCCCAGCGGACAAACGGCCCGGCTCCGCGGATGTGCTGACGATCGGGCTTGGCGCTGCAACTTCAATGTGGGTCGCGGGTTATCTGCTGCGACTGCCGGCAGGGCTGGCGGGCGACGGGGCTACGAACGCGGGCTGGATGGTGCCCAGCGGCGTCGTGTTCGGCGTCTTTGCGGCGATTTTGATGGCGGCGGGCTGGGTCGCGGGGCGCACCTTTTGCGGCTGTCCGCATCGAGTCTGGAAGGCGGGATTGGTCGCGGGGGCGCTGAATCTGCTGGTGCTGGGGTCGGTGGTGGGGCGCGAGACTTCGCAGGATCTGATGCGCGTCGCGCTGCTGTGGGTGCCGGCGTCGCTGCTGGCGACGGTGGGGGTGATGGAGCTCGGGGCGCGGCTGGGGCGGCCGCGGGCAGCGACTGCCGAGCGTGCGATTGAGTGGCAGTTTGCGCTGGTTTGCGTTGTGATCGCGGCCACGCTGGCGCTGCTGATGGTGGGCGGAACGGTGACCGGTTTTCAGGCCGGGCTGGCGGTCGTCGATTGGCCCAACAGCTTTGGCTACAACATGTTTCTCTATCCGCTGTCGAAGATGACGGGCGGAATTTATTTCGAACATGCGCATCGGCTGTTTGGCTCGCTGGTCGGGCTTTGCACGCTGATCCTCGCGGTGCATCTGCAAATGCGCGAGTCGCGCGGCTGGGTGCGGCGGCTGGGGTGGGTGGCGTTTGTGATGGTGTGCGTGCAGGGGCTGATGGGCGGATTGCGTGTCACGGGGAAGCTGACGCTGAGCCAGGATCCGAGCGAGACGGCGCCGAGCATCGCGCTGGCGGTGGCGCACGGTGCTTTTGCGCAGCTTTTTTTGAGCGTGCTGGTTGTGCTGGCAGTGATTTCGACGCGGCGCTGGCGTGAGTTGCCGCGGGCGACGGCGGGGCAGACCGTTTCTAGTGATTTCGTGGCTTCGGCATTGCTGGTCGGTGCGATCTTTACGCAGATCGTCTTGGGGGCGATTTTCCGACATTACAACCACACGACCGGGCTCTATCTGCATCTTGGATTCGCGGTCGTGGTGGTGTTGTTGGGTTGCGTCGTGGCGATCCGGGCGTGGATGCTGGACGACGGCGTGCCGGTGTTGCCGGCGGCGGGGGATTGGCTGCTGAAGATGATCGGCTTGCAGACCGCGATGGGCTTTTTCGCGCTGATCGCGATCCAGTGGACCACGAGCGCGGGCAAGCCCGTGGCGGGAGAGGTACTGGTGACGACCGGGCATCAGACGATGGGTGCGATCCTATTGGGGAGCGCGGTGATGTTGGCGATGTGGCGGGGGCGGGTGGTTGTCGGAGCGGCCGCCGCGGCCCCGGAGCCTGTCGCGGCTTCGCGCCGTGTCGAGGCCGCTCTGAGCACGAATTAGCCTGTCCGCGAGAGCGGGCGGCGGGGCGCTGCCGAGCGCCGGTTTCGATTTCGTGTGTTTACTCAATAGCGGACGCTGAGAGAGCTGGACTCGATCGCCTGGTCGGGGCGAAGGTCGGCGAGATGCCGGTGTGCCCCTTGGAGCGCTTGGCTTGTTCATTTCCTATCGCAACGTGGTGCTTGCCGGGCTTGGCCATCATTTGCCGGCGCGCGTGGTCACCTCGACGGAAATCGAAGATCGCATCGGCGCGACGCTGGCGAAGCTGCGCATTCCGCGCGGCCAGCTTGCGGCGATGACCGGCATCGTCGAGCGGCGCTGGTGGGACGCGGGCGAGACGCTGAGCGCGGCGGCGGGGGCGGCGGCTTCGCGGGCGATCGAGCAGGGGGGTATCAACCCGCGCTCGATCGGCGCGCTGATTTACGCCGGCGTGTGTCGCGAGCAGCTTGAGCCGGCGACGGCGTGCATGGTGGCTGATCGGGTGGGTGTTTCGGCGGGGGCGCAGGTCTATGACATTTCGAACGCGTGCCTGGGCGTGATGAACGGCATCCTGCAGGTCGCGAATCTGATCGAGCTGGGGCAGATCGAGTCGGGGCTCGTTTGTTCGGCGGAAACGGCGCAGCAGATCGTGGAGCTGACGATCGCGCGGCTCAACGCCGAACCGACGATGGAGAACTTCAAGACGGCTCTGGCGACGCTGACGGGCGGCTCGGGAGCGGGTGCGGTGTTGCTCTCACGCCGGCGCGAGGATGACCGGCGGCCGCGATTGGTGGCGGCGGCGGTGAGGCAGGCCAGCGAACATCATCGATTGTGTCGCTGGGGACCGGACACCGGCCACCCCGCGAGCGCGCCGATGTACATGGAGACGCACGCCATTGATGTGCTGGAGCACGGCGTGAAGCTGGGTGTCGAGACGTGGGGAGAGTTGATGGCGGGCCTGTCTCAGCAGCCGGCTGCTCGATCGGGCGGCGCGGGTGTGATCGATAAGACGGTGTGCCACCAAGTGGGGAGCGCCAACCGCGACGCGATTTTGCGGGCACTGCGGCTGGGCCCGGAGCGCGACGTGGTGACCTATTCGCAGCTCGGAAACATGGGGACCGCCTCGCTGCCGGTCTCGGCATCACTCGCGGCGGATCAGGGGTTCTTTGAGGGCGGCGATCGCGTGGCGTGGCTGGGGATTGGGAGCGGGTTGAACTGCCTGATGCTGGGTTGGGATTGGTGAGGCAGTTTCGAGTTTCGAGTTTCGAGTTTCGAATTTCGAGTGCAGAGTGTCGAGTGGAAGGCTGAAGACCTGCGTGTTCATTGGGAGCAGGTACTGGTCATCGATTCTGCAACTCGACACGTTGCACTCGAAACCCGCAATTCTTTGAGTCTTCAACTCGAATCTTCGCCCCCGATCGGCGCAAGCCGTGCGCATGTCGCCGCGCAACGTCCGCATTGTCGCGCGAAAATCGCTTTGACTTTGTGGCCCAAGTATTGAAGCGACCGAGCGGGTGGGTCGAATCATTTTGCGTTACGAGCAAGGGCCGCGTCCTGGTGGACGCAAGCGCCGGTTGCATGGGCAACCCGGGGCGTAAGGCGGAACGACGCCTGCGCGACAACGAGCGCGACAGCCCGGAACGACCCGTGGAGGCTTTGAACGATGAGCCGCATTAACACCAACATCCCGTCGCTTGTGGCGCAGCGCGTTTTCACGCTGCAAAACATGAAGCAGAACGAGTCGCTCAATCGGCTGAGCACCGGTCTGCGGATCAACTCCGGCAAGGACGACCCCGCCGGCCTGATCGCCTCGGAAAACCTGCGTGCCGAGAAGAGCGCCCTGCAGGCCAGCCTGACGAACATCTCCCGCGCCGACAACATCGTCGCCGTCGCCGAGGGTTCGCTGGATGAAATCAACAACCTGCTGACCGAGCTGGAGACCCTCGTCGACCGCAGCGCCAACGAGGCCGCCATCAGCACGGAAGAGCGGAACGCGAACCAGCTTCAGATCGACTCGATCCTCGAATCGATCAACCGCATCGCCAACACCACCGAATTCCAGGGCCGCAAGCTGCTCGACGGCACGCTGAACTATGCCACCAGCGGCGTCGCCGCCAGTGCGCTGGCCGACGTGCAGGTACTGGCCGCGAAGATCACCAACGGCGGTTCGCGTCAGGTGGTCGTCGAAGTGACCAACTCGGCCGAGCTGGGCCGCCTGCAGTTCTCCGCCTCACTCACCGGCGCCACGAACATCACCATCGAAGTCGCCGGCAATCTCGGCAGCGACACGTTTAGCTTCGGCGCCAGCACGGCCATCACGGACATCGCCGCAGCGGTCAACGACAGCACCGAGCTGACCGGTGTGGTGGCCCGCGTGAGCGCCGGCAACCTGTTCTTTGAGACGCAGGAATACGGTTCGTCGCAGTTTGTCTCGGTTGAGACGATCAGCGGTACGTTTAACCTTGCGGGCGGCACGACGCGCGACGAAGGCGCCGATGCCAGCATCCTGATCAACGGCACCGCCGCCGTCACCGACGGCTTGAAGGCCAGCGTCCGCACCGCCGCCGTACAGGCCGACATCGAACTGACCGCGGCCCGCGGCACGAACCTGGGTACTTCGACGTTCAACATCCGCGACGGCGGCGCCAACTTTGCGATTTCGCCGGATCTGTCGCTGGCCGGCCTGGTGAGCATCGGTCTGCCGTCGGCCACGACCGGCAACCTGGGCAACTCGGTCGTCGGCTTTGTCTCATCGCTCGCGACGGGCAAGAACAACCAGCTCGCTTCGGGCAACTACTACCAGGCGCAGCAGATTATCCGCGGCGCCCAGGACACTGTGTCGAAGCTCCGCGGTCGATTGGGCGCCTTCCAAGCTAACACTTTGGAGACGACCAAGAACTCGCTGCAGGTTACGTTTGAGAACCTGACGGCCGCGGAAAGCACGATCCGCGACACCGACTTCGCGACCGAGACCAGCGAACTGACGCGTTCGCAGATCCTGGTGCAGTCGGCGACGAACACTCTGCGGCTGGCGAATCAGTCGCCGCAGAACATCCTGGCTCTGCTCGGCTAAGCGCCGGCGGGCTTCGGTTGGAAATGAATCATCGGGCGGGCGAGCGGTCTTCGGACGGCGCGCCCGCCCGATCGTTTTGCGCTTGCGCCATGCGCGACTTCGCTTCCTGGATGAAGCCGAGGAGGCGTTGCGTCCGTACGTGTTCCGGGCCGAACAGCCGCCGATGCGTTTCGAGCGAGTCGTCAAACAGGCACATCGCCTCTTCGAATTCGCCGCACTCGACCAACGCCCGCGCCAGCGCCGTCGTCGAAAGGGTCGTCAGCAAGTTATCGTGTCCAACGTGTTCCAACTCGTCGGGAATCAAGGCCCGAAAGCGCTCCGCCGCCCGCGACGGTTGGCCGCGATCGAGTTCGAAGTGCGCCTCTTTGTGTCGGGCGGCGAGCGTATCGAAGTGGTGCGGCCCGAGATGCTTCAAGCGCGTCGCGTAGACCTCGGCGATGATCGCTAGCGAGACTTCGGGAAAGCCGATGTCGGAGTAACAGGACGCCAGGTTTTGCTTGGCGGTCGCGGTCAAGATGTGGTCGTCGCCGTGGAGCGTTTTCATATCTTGCACGGTGGCGCGGATGACCTCGAGCGCCTCGTTGTTGAGACTCTGACGCATCAGCACCGTCGCGAGGTTGTTTCGCGAGCTCAGTGTGCTCGGCGAGAGCGGGCCGAAGACGCGCTCGCGCCGCTCGAGGCCGTCGCGCGTCATTCCCTCGGCCTCCTCGATCTCCCCCGCGTCGGCGAGCGTGTCGGCCAGGTTGCCTTGCGCGAAGAGCGTCGCCGGGTGATCCGCGCCCAGCGCACGGTGGGCGCGCTCATAAACCACGCGGAGTTGCGAACGAGCTTCGGCGACGCGGCCTGCTCCGCGAAGCGCCTGCGCCACGT
>JALHOX010000044.1:7480-13754 GCA_022842805.1 Phycisphaerae bacterium
CGCCATCAGCGTCTCGCGATGGGCGGGGCCCAGCATGCGTTCGCGTCGCTCGGCGACGATCTGGCAAAGCTGCAGCGCTTCGTCGGTCCTGCCCAAGTCGATCAGCAGAACGCTCAGATTGGACTTGGACGCGAGCGTATCGCGATGATCCGGGCCGAGCAGTTCCAGATTCAGCGTCAGTTGCTCGCGGAAAATCCGTTCCGCTTCTTCGAGCGTTCCGAGGCTGTGGTTGACGGTCGCCAGGTTTCCGAGGGTGGCGGCGAACGCCGCGGTTCGGGTCTGGTCTCGGTGACGCAGCCCCTGCAGCGTTTCCTCCAAAAGCTTTTTTGCGTCGGCGGATCGCCCGACCTCGTCCAGCACCAGTGCCAGGTCGTTTTTGGCGTTTAACACGCGCATGTCGTCCGCCGGCAGACGCGTTTGAAGCTCCGCCAGGACGGCCTGATAGGAGCGGATCGCGTCCTCCAGTCGGCCGGAGTGAAACTCGACCCAGGCGCGGGTGGAGAGGGCGTCGGATTGTTCGTTCAGCGTCAGGGCCGGCTGCGTGGCGGCGATCGAAGCCGCTCGCTCCAGTTGCCGCTGCGCCGCCGCGTAGTCGCCCAGTCCGCCATACGCTCCGGACAGGATCACGCGCAGGCCATGCTCCACGCCGGGCTGCAGCGTTTTCTCCGCGTCGAGCTGGCCGGCGAAATCGTCGATCACATCCGCGACGCGCGCCTCGCGTCCGGATTCGTACGGCGTGGAAAGCATTTGTTTGACGAGCTTGTTGATGCTGGTGGCGGTCTGTGCGGATTGTGTCGCCTCAGCTTCCGCGACCTTGGCCCGCTGATAGAGAACGCCCAGCGACACGGCCGAGGCGATCGACAGGCCGAAGATGGAGAGCGCCACGCCCACCGGCCCGCGATAGCGCCACATGGTTTTGCGGAGCGTGTACCAACCGCTGTCGCGGCGGGCTTCGATGGGATCGCCCGCCAGGAAGCGCCGCAGATCGAGCGCCAGATCGCCGACGCTTTGGTAACGACGGGCCGCGTCTTTCTCCAGGCATTTGCCGATGATGACTTCGAGGTCGGCGGCGATGTGCGGGTTGTGGCGTCGGGCCGGGGCCGGTGGCTGCTTGACGATGGTGTCGAGCACGGTGCGAAACGAGCCGGTGACCGGGTAGGGAAATCGGCCCGTCAGCGACTGATGCAGCATCACTCCCAATGAGTAGACGTCCGTTCGCACGTCGACATTCCGCATGTCGCCGTCGACCTGCTCCGGGCTGGCCCAGGGCAGGGAGCCCAGGAACTCGCCGGTCATGCTGACCTGCGTCACGTTCGACTCGTCTTCGCCGAGCGCCTTGGCCAGGCCGAAATCGAGCACGTGTGGCGTGCCGGCGGGATCGACGCGGATGTTGCTCGGCTTGAGGTCGCGATGGATGACGCCGCGCTGGTGGGCATAGGCGACGGCGTCGCAAATCTTGATGAAGCGCTCGAGGTGCTGCGCGATGGCGCTGCGCTCGATCGGTCGGTCGGCGGCCTCTGCGCGCGGGAAGAGCGCATCGAGCGCCACGCCTTCGATGAACTCCATCACGAAGTAGGGCGCGCCATCGGCGGTACGGCTGCTGTCGTAGATGCGGACGATGTTGGGGTGGTCCAGCGTGGCGGCGAGGTCGATTTCGCGTTCAAAGCGCCGGCGGGCGCGCTCGCTCGATCCGGCTCCGCCGCTGAGCAGCTTGATCGCCACGCGGCGATGGGTGGATGTCTGGGTGGCGGTGTAGACGACCCCCTGGCCGCCGCGCTTCAATTCGCGGAGGTCCGCGTAACCGGCGATGGTGGGCAGGCGCGGCCCGTCGGCGCGGCGCGCGGCGCGGAGCGTCGCCAGCACCTGCTCCGGGTCCTCGAACCAGCTCGTGGCCGTGTGCGCCATCAGCCTTCGGCCTCGACCTGGGTCGCGATTACCGCGCCGAGCCGGCGCAGAATGCGCGACTTCGCCTGGTAAACCGCGTCGACACTCAGGCCGAGCGAGGAAGCCACGTCGCCGACCGCTTCGCCGGCGACGGCGTAGCGCTGAAACGCCCGAAGATCAGAGTCGTTGAACTCGCTGCTCACGGTTCTCCATGCCTCGCGCATGTGATACTCGCGCCACTCGGCTTCCCAGGCGGTTTCGGCATCGCTGCCGCCTGAGCCGGGGTCGGCGACAGAACCGACCTGAGATAGCGCCGCGGCGGCCGGGTTCTGACTGAATCTGCGAAAAATCGCGTGTTGGGTGACGGTTTTGAGGTAGGAGCGGAATTTTCCGCGAGCCGGGTCGTACTCGAAGCCGGCCATGGCCTTGCTGAGCGACAGCAGCACGTCCTGCACGACGTCTTCGGCGTCGGCTTCCTGCAGGCCCCGACGGCGGGCGAAGCCGCGGATCAGCTCGGCGTAGCGCGTGTGAAAATCCTGCCAGGCAACGCGGTCATTGCCATCCGCGAGCCGGGCGAGGAGCGTCACATGCGTCGAAACTTCATGCTGCATCGGGAGTTAGTGTAATTGGGCGGGGCGGGATTCCCAGAAGAATTTGGGTCGCGACCGGCACTCGGGCGGGGTCGCGGTGAATTTGTCCAAACGCAACGCCGCAGGTGGTGATCCTGCGGCGTTGTGTCGCTCAAGTGTTCTTTTGCGGAGGAAAACGCGGGGGCGGTTTCCTACGGACGTCGCCCGATCAACTCGTCGAAGAGCGCCTGCGCATCCTGAATTCCGATCGTTCCGTTGGGGCCTACTTCACGACCCAGCAGCGGCGACGCGAGGAAATCGACGGTTTCGTCGATGTTTCCCATGTTGAGGTAGTTGCCGGTGGTGGCATCCATGATGTCGAGAGGATTCTCGACGTGCCGCAGCCCCAGCAGGTGGCCGGCTTCGTGGGCGGCGACCATTCCGATGTAGCGACCGACGAAGGTCGAGTCGCGACTCGAGAACTCGTTCGCGATCTCATTGGCGAACACCAGGCCGCTGCCCGTGAGCGTTTCGTTTCGCGGGTCGATGTAGTCGGCGATGCCCAGCAAGGTCGGATTGCGGCCGCCGAAGTAGAGCGTCTGGTAGGGCGGGGTCGGCGGCTGGCCTTCGTCGCTGCTCACGATCTCGACATTCCAGCGTCCGTAGAGGCGCCGCATTTCCGCCGTGATCGCCGAACGAATGATGGCGGTGTCGGCGGTGGAGTAGGCGGGGTTTAATCCCGGCCCGCTCAGGGCGGGGATGTTGAGGGCGGGCAGTCCGCCGACCGCGACTTCGCTGCGGCCGCGGAAATCGAGGAAAATCCGCTGGGTGCGTGCGCTGACGCCGGCGGCGCGGAAGATCTGAATGTCGACGCTGGTGCCTGTGTCGACCACGAAGAAGTGGCTCGAACTGCTGCGGGTCACCGCGAGGCGGGCTCCGGGGGTCAGGAACGTGTTGCCGTCGTACCAGGCGAAGAGGTCCTCGCTGGCGTTCAGAATGATCACGCTCGGCGTCGGGCTGTTCACGTTCTGCGACGGATCGTTCACCGTCTGCTGATAGCCGGGGAGATTGAGGAAGCTGATTCGAATCCGATCTCCCGCCGACATCGGGCCGATATCGAAAATCTGGCGGTCAAAGGTGGGCGCCACGACGATCGACGCGCGATCGCCCAGCAGCGGCACGCGCGGCGTGAAGGCATCAACCGCTCGCGTGAATGACGAGACGACATTGACGACGGCGGTCGCGTAGGTGCGAACCGGATCGGTGCGATCGGTGTCGATCTCAGCCCAGAGCGAATACTGCCCGATGGGAACGTCGGTCAGCTTCAGCGCGGTGGGAATGGTCGCGTTGAGGTCGTTGCCCTGCGGGGGGTCGCTGTCGAGCTGGATCGAGGTGCGGGCCGCGACGCCGGCGATGAGCGTCTGTCCGCCCAGGTCGAAGACGACCGAGCTGACCGTGCTGGCGCAGGGCGTGAAGCGGTTGAGCTCGGCGCCGGTTTCGGTGTTCCAGGTGCGCGCGGTGCGATCGGCGCTGCCGGTGGCCAGGCGCGACCCATTGAAGTTGAATGCGACACTGGTCACGGCGTCGCTGTGGCCCGAAATCGTCAGCACTTCGCCCTGACTGGCAAGATCCCAGATGATCGCCGTTCGGTCGGCGCTGCCGGTCGCGATTCGCGTCGCATCCGGGCCAAACGCGACGGCGTTAATGGGCAGCGAATGGCCTTCGACGATGTTTCCGCCGGCGAAGATCGGTTGGAAGATCGCGATCTGATTGCCGCTCGAAGCGTTCCACAGGCGGGCCGTCCGATCGGAGCTGCCGGTGAGCACTTGCAGCGAATTGACCGGCGAGAAGGCGATCGACGTGACGCCGAGCGTGTGGCCGTTGAGGGTGGCCTCCAGCGCGCCGTTGGCCGGGTTCCAGATGCGCCCGCGATTGTCATCGCCGGCCGAACCGAGTCGCGTGCCATCGACCGAGAAGGCGACATCCTGAGCCGGGCCGACATGGGCGGCGATGGTGTTCAAGATGCTGCCATTCGCGCGATTGATCAGCACGACCGAGCCGTCGTCCTGGGCCAGGGCGATCGTCGCGGCGTCGGGGGAGAAGGCCAGACCGTTGATCGCGCCGTGGTTCGAATTGACCTGGCGGATCAGGCGGCGGGTGGCGGCGTTGTAGATGCTCAGCACGCCATTGTCGGCGCCGGTGGCAATGAATTGCCCGTTGGCGGAGATGGCGACGTCGTTGATCGCGTCGGGGGCGTTGTCGAGCCGACCGAGCTCAAAGTTATTGTCGACGTTGTAGATCGCCGCGAGGCCGTCGCACGGATCGCGGTCGCGGTCGAGGCCCGTGCGAATCGTTCGCGGAACGCCGGGCTGGACCTCGGTGGTGACCGTCACCCACAGCGGCGACTCCGGCGTGACGACGATGTTGGGCACATCGTCGGGCGGCTGGCGGAAGCTGATCCGCGGTCGCGGAATGCCGACTTCGATCAATTGATCGGCGGTCGCGGTAACGCCGGCGTTGTCGGTCACCGTCAGGCGCACCCGATAGGTGCCCGGCGCGGCGAAGGTGTGCGCCACGACCGGCAGTACCTCGGTCGAGCCGTCGCCGAAGTCCCAGCGATAGGAAACGATCTGGCCATCGGGATCAGTCGATTGAGACGCGTCAAAGTTGAAGATGGCCGGCGCGTTCGAAGAGATCGTGCGGTCGACATTCAGCACCGCGGTGGGCGACTGTGTCACGACGACCGTGAGTGTTCGGCTGGATGAAACGTTGGCGTCGTCGGTGATCGTGAGGCGCACGGTGAAGGTGCCGGTGGTGTCGAACGTCTGGCGGGGTGAGATTTCGGCGCTGGTCTGGCCATTACCGAAATCCCAGCGGCGCGAAATGATCAGCCCGTCGTCGGTGCTGTTGGCGCTGCTGAATTGAATCGTCAGCGGCGCGACGCCGCGGGTGCGGTCGGCAGTGATGATCGCGGTAGGGGGTAGGTTGAATGCGGCGCCGCCGCCGACGTTCCCATCGCCACCGGTTCCGCCGCCCGTGTCGATCGGACAGCCCGGAATGGAAAACTGCATGAGGAAGAGGGGCAGTACGAAGGGCAGCCACAGCGACCTACTACGCTTTCGCATTCGCGACTCCTGCGGCCCGACAGCTTGTGTGGGCGCGCTTCCTTCGGAAGGTCCGGATATCGAGTTCGACGCCGTCTCGCAGCGGCGGTTCCGGCGCAGGCCGTCGACACCCGCCGACGGCGCGCAGCCGCCAGCGGCATAAGTATCGTTCCCGCCGAAAGTCCGATCAAGGGCAGGCCCCGTCTGTTTGGTACACTTTGGAGGACACTTTGGGACACGCGGCGTCTCCGCGCTCCCCCCGACGTCCGCGTGTTGCGATGATTCAGAACCAGGACCAACTGCTGGAAGCGGCGACCGGCGGCGACCGCGACGCTCTCGTCACGCTACTTGAGCATTGTGGACCGCTCGTTCGTGCCCGGCTCGCCCGGAAGTGGGCCCAGGAGGCCCCGGGAAAGCTGGACATGGACGACGTCATGCAGGTCACCTATCTCGAAGCGTTCCTGCGCGTCGGACAGTTTGAATCACGCGGCGAGGGCGCCTTTCTGGCCTGGCTGACGCAGATCGCCGAGAACAACTGGCGCGATGCCGTTCGCGAATTGGGGCGTCAGAAGCGGCCGCCCGAAGCCCGCCGCATCGCCCCGACCAACCTCGAACAGTCGGCGACGTCGCTGCTCGACCAGTTGGGATGGACCAGTACAACGCCCAGCCGCACCGTGGGGCAGCGCGAGATCAGCAGCACCGTGCTCGCGGCGATGG
>JALHOX010000044.1:13764-15934 GCA_022842805.1 Phycisphaerae bacterium
CCGTTGAGATCGGTCGGCTGCACGTCGGCATCCTCGAGCACGCCGCGGCAGATGGCGAGCGTGCGATCCAACCACGGCGAAATCAGTATCTCCAGGGTGGGGCGGTCGAGCGTGTGGCGAGCGAAATGGGGCGCTCCACCGGGGCCATTTTCATGTTGCGGGCGCGGGCCCTGGACCGGTTGCGCGAAATTCTCAGCGGCGTTTTGGGCGATTTCGGCAGTTTTTCGTGAGCGACGCGGCGGTTTGACGCTTGGCGCGGCGGCAGGGCGCCGGTTCCGGTGAATCGTCGCGCCACCGCCGCGGGCTTTTGCCGGTCTTCGAGACGGCCCGCAACCACCGCAAGGCGAATGGTTCCATGGCTGATTCCGATGCCAAACTGATTGCCGCCGTTCGTCAGCAGTTCGAGCGCGCGGGCCACAATGCCGCTGCCGACGGGGCGAACGGCGCTTTCGCCCATCGGCCCGCCGCCGCGGGCGACGACTCGTCATCGCCGGGCGGAAACATCGCCCTGCCCGAATTGCGGAACTACCGGATCCTGCGCGAGTTGCAGCGTGGCGGCCAGGGGGTCGTCTACGAGGGTGTCCAGTCGCATACGCAGCGTCCGGTCGCGATTAAGGTCATTCGGGAGGGCCCGCTGGCCAGCAGCGGCGACCGCATCCGCTTTGAGCGAGAGGCTCAGATTCTGGCGGCCCTGCGCCATCCGCGGATCGTGACCGTTCTCGAAAGCGGTCAGGCCGGCGGCTGCGAGTTTTTTGTGATGGATCTGGTTCAGGGGCCGGATCTTGAGACCTATGTCCGACAAATGCGTCCGCCATTTGGGGCCGATCGCGCGGCGCGGCGCGCATTTGTCCGGCGTGTGCTGGAGCTGGCGGCACGCGTGTGCGAGGCGGTTCACGCCGCCCACCTCGCGGGCGTGGTCCATCGCGATCTGAAGCCCAGCAACGTCCGCATCGGCAAAGATGAACAGCCCTTCATCCTCGACTTTGGCCTCGCGAAGCGCATGAGCGGGACCGACGGCTCCTCCGTCGATGTCGAAGACCTGACGATGACCGGCCAATTTCTCGGCACGCTGCCCTATGCCAGCCCGGAGCAGGCGAGCGGCGCGGTGCATGTGGATACGCGAACAGATGTCTATTCGCTCGGCGTGATGCTCTATCGCCTGCTGACCGGCCGATTTCCGTACGACGTCGCCGGGCCGGTCTCGGATGTGGTGTCGCGCATTCGCAACGAGGCGCCGCAGCCCCCGCGTGAGCTGCTGGCTGAGATCGACACCGATGCAGAGACCGTGCTGCTGCGAGCGCTGCACAAGGAGCCGGCGCGGCGCTACGAAAACGCGGGGGCGCTGGCTTCCGATTTGCGGCGTTACCTCTCGGGCGATGCGATCGAGGCGCGGCGCGACTCCACCGCCTATGTGATCCGAAAGCACCTCGAACGGCACAAGCTCGCGGTGGGCGTCGGCGTTTTGACCAGCCTTGTGATTCTGGGTGCGCTCGCGACATCGCTCTACTTCTGGCGCAAGGCCGCCCACGAGCGCGACTACGCCAAGCAGCTGGAGACCGCCGAGCGGCAGCGAGCCGCCGAGCTCGCGGTGTCGCTGGAATCCGAGGCGCGCGAGCGTGAGCGGGCGGTTCGCTCTGCCGGCGAATCGCGCGCCATGCAGGGATTCGTGCTGTCGCTGCTGCAATCGGCCAATCCGGAATTGACCGATGGGCGCGATTTGACGGTGCGCGAGATGCTCGACAACGGCGCGGCGGCATTGCTGGATTCGCGGCTCGAAAAGCAGCCGGCGCTGCAGGCGGCGTTCGCTCATACGCTGGCGGACGCCTATGAGGCGCTCGGGGCCGATGGGCCGGCATTGCGCTACTACGAGCAGGCCGCGGCGGCCAGCACGCAGCGCGTCGGGCCGCGCGACGCCGAGACGTTGAAGTACCGGCTGAAAACCGTACGGTTGCTCGTGGGGCGCGGGAGGCACCGGGACGCCGAAGCGCTGCTGCTGGAGCTGGGGCCGATCATCGAGGCCGACGACAGCCTGAACTGGTTTGTGCGCGGCAGCTACGACCTGCAGCGCGGCATTTTGCTCCGCGAACAGGGGCGGCTGAGCGACGCCGACGCGGCGCTGCAGAGCGCCGTGAGACTATTCGAAGAGGGCGAGGCGACATCGGAGACCATG
>JALHOX010000045.1 GCA_022842805.1 Phycisphaerae bacterium
CTGCCCGCATCCCACCAGCAATCGATCACCTCGGTCACGCGTCGCATCCGCGAACCCGACGCGTGCGGGCTGTCGTAGGTCCATTCGTCGATATAGGGCTTGTGAACGCGCAGATGCTCCGGGAACTCCTCGCCCCGATGCTCCGCGACCTTCTTCTCCCAATAGCCGCCGTCCGTCGCCCCAGGCTTCGCCCGCAACTCGGCGAATGACCCGATCGCCTCCATCTTCCCCGTCGTCTCACAACGCCAGATCGGCAGCGGCGTACCCCAGTATCGCTCGCGCGAGAGCGCCCAATCCACGTTGTTCCGCAGAAAATCGCCAAAGCGACCGTCGCGGATGTGATCGGGCAGCCAATTGACCTTGGCATTGTTCGCCAGAAACTCATCTTTGAACTGGCTGGTGCGCACAAACCAACTCTTGCGCGCATACTGAATCAGCGCATCATTCTCCGCCCGCGGGCAAAACGGGTATTCGTGGCTGATCTGCTCCTGATGCAAAAGCAGCGGCGTGCCCGCCGGCGTCTTGCGCTCTTTCAACTCGCGGATGATGTCCTTGTCGCAATCTTTGACCCAGCGGCCGCGATACTTCTCCGGCGCGCTGCCATCAAACTGGCCATTCGGCGCCACCGCGCAGAACAGCGGAATCGCATCGAATCCGGCAAAACGCTCGCGTTCTCGCTGCAAAGCCTGAAAATCCACTTCGCCGAACGCCGGCGCCTCATGGACCAATCCCGTGCCGCTGTCGATCGTCACAAAATCCGCCGCGATGACGCGCCAGCCGATGACTTCGTCACCGCCGGCGCGCAATTCCTCGACGCGCTCTCCGAGCGGCGCATCGGCGGCGTTATGCACATGCGGATTCCCCAACTCAAAATACTCACTGGGCACCCGCGCGTAGTTAACCTCCGGCAACGGCGGCACATATCGCAACCCCACCAGATCCGCCCCCTTGCAGGTCGCGACCGTCTTCAGCTCCCGCCGCACCTTCTTCGCCAGGCCCTCCACCAGCGCCGCCGCGACATACAGATACTCCGCCCCATGCGTTCCATCGCCCGGATCTTCCACGAGCGCATAGTCCAATTCCGGATGCACCGCGGCGAAGTGGTTACTCAGCAGCGTCCAAGGCGTCGTCGTCCAGACCAGCAACGAAGTCCGCCCATCAGCGCCCGCCACCGATTCGTGCGGCGCCCGCCCCGCGTACTGCGCGCCATGCACACGCGACGCGCTCTTCGATGCGCTCTTCGACTGCACGGGAAACTTCACATACACCGAAGGATCATCAACCGTGCGGTAGCCCTCGCCCACTTCCCCGCTGGACAAGGCCGTTCCGCCCTGCGCCCACCACCAGACGACCTTATGCCCCTGGTATAGAAGCCCGCGATCGAACAGTTGCTTCAGCCCCCACCAAACGCTCTCCACATAGCTCTGGTGATAGGTGACATACGCTTCGTCGAGATTCACCCAGAACCCAAGCCGCTTCGTCATCTCCTCCCATTGCTTGGTATAGCGAAAGACGCTCTGGATGCACTTCAGGTTGAATTTCTCGACGCCGTAGGCCTCGATCTCCTCCTTGGTGTGGATGCCCAGCTCTTTGCAGACCTCCACCTCGACCGGCAGCCCGTGCGTATCCCAACCCGCCTTGCGATCCACCAGCTTGCCGCACATCGTCTGATAGCGCGGAAACAAATCCTTGATCGCACGCGTCAGCGCATGGCCGGGATGCGGCAGACCGTTCGCCGTCGGCGGCCCCTCATAAAACACGAACCGCCCGGCGTTGCTCGCCCGCCGCTGCTCCAGAGAACGCTCAAAAATGCGCTCACGCTCCCAAAAGGCCCGCACGGACCGCTCGGCAGCGGGAAAATCGAACTTGCTCGGCAACGCCGGAAACATGCATCCAACTCCAGACTGTTCAAACAGGTGCTTCGAGAATCGTCAGCGGGCGCCGGACTTCGGCGGCTGCTTCGGAGCGCGTTGCGGGGCCGGCGTCTGCCGCGCCGCCACAAATCGCTTCTCCGCGTTTGCCTTGCGCGCCCCAAACTCGCGTTGCAGCGCCTCGGCCTCGGCCCGCTCCCATACCAGCCCGCCCGCCTGCATCCGCAGCATGCGACCCGACGCGTCGGTGCGAATCTTCGTCAGATTCTCGGAAAAGCGCTCGACCAGCAAAAACTCAGCCGTCTCGCCTTCTCCGCCGTCGGGGCCGCCGAGCGCTTCGATCTGATACGCCTTCAAACGCCGCGTTTGCGGGTCATAAACCGTAAATGCGTGCGGCTGTCCCTTGAGTTCCGCCAACATGCCCGGCAGCAGCGCCACCCACGCCGCGCCCAGGTAATTCGCATCGACCGTAAACGGCTCGCCCGGCGGCGGCAGGTCCGGCTGCGTGTTCCGCGAAATGCTCGACACAATCGTGTCGCCCTCGCGAATCACCTCGTCCAGCTTGATCAGCGGCCGAGCCCCCGCCATCGACTCCGGCGGCAACAGCACAGTCCGAAACTCGATCTGCTCGCTGGCGCCGTCGAAGCTTGCAAACGCGTCCACCGACGTCAGCCGCGCCGCCCCATCCGGCTCAAAATTCCATTGCTGCTCAATCCAGCGCAGCCCCGCTTTCTCGCTCTTGGGCATCCGCCCGCGCGAGAGCCTTTGCTCGACCATGCCCAGTTCACGCCCCTCCAGGAGAATTCGAAAGTGCTGCGCCGATTCCTGCAGCTTCACGTCTTCGCCGGCGCCGCGCAGCGCCGCCAGCAGCGCTCGCCCCCGGCGAAACGCCTCGTCGATCGCCGCGAAATCGGGCAAATTCCCCGCAAAATTCACGCTGCGCGCCAGCGTATCGACGTCGATCGCCGCATCCGGCTCGCCCCGCTGCGTCACCACCAGCGCCATCACCATCATCGGATTGCCGAGAATCAGCAGATGCTGAGATCGCTCAGCCTCGCCCTTCACCAGCGACTGCACCTCGACCTTCGCCGCGCTCCGCGCCGCCACGACCCGTGGATGAGCCTCCACCTCGCGCACGCCGAAGACCGTCGCCATCCGCTTTGCGTACGCCGTACACCACGCCGCAAAATCGCTGACGCGCTCGCCGTGATAGATGTAAACCTCTATTCGCCTCATTCCGTCGGGCGAAACCCCGCGAAAGGTCGCAGTCGCGCCATCCGCCGCCGGCACCTTGGTCGAGTCATACTTCCACCCCTGCGGCA
The DNA here is from genome assembly GCA_022842805.1 of Phycisphaerae bacterium. GTDB lineage: Bacteria > Planctomycetota > Phycisphaerae > UBA1845 > Fen-1342 > JALHOX01. The sequence continues at coordinate 3,194 of JALHOX010000045.1, forward strand.
CGACCAGGTCGTAGCCGAACTCCTGATCGAGGTACGCCCCGCGCGTCATGTCCGCGCCCGCCGGCGCGTTGGGCGGAACGATCGCCGACGCGCCCGCTTTCTGCGCCGACGCCTGTGTCTGCGCCAGCGCCACTGCAAGCAGCGCCATCACCCCCGCCCACATCTGGACCATTCGAAAAGCCATAGAGACGCAGCATATCGACGCCGCCGACCCAGCGCAACCGCGACCAACCCCGCGACGCCCGACGCCGCTTCGACCCACTCACCCCTTCACCCCTTCCCCCGTCCCCGCTACCGTCCCGCGGAACTACGGCGAAATCCCGCCTTCCCGAAAGGCTCGAAACCGTGATTTTTTCTTCGTTTCAATCCACCGGTGTTGCGGTCTGGGCCGGCTTCACTGCCCTGCTGGCTCTCGTCTGGCTCAAGCGTCACATCGATCTCGCCCGCGCGGGGCGAGAGCGCATCTTGCAGCCCGCCGACGCCGACAACGCCCCACAACCGCCGCCGCTGGTCTCGGTTCTCGTCGCCGCCAAGGACGAGGCCGCCAATATCGAGCGCTGTGTGCGCGGCCTGCTGGCTCAGGATTATCCCCGCATGGAGCTGCTGGTCATCAACGATCGCAGCAACGACGACACCGGTCGAATCATCGACCGCATCGCCGCTCAGGACCCCCGTTTCCGCCCCATCCACATCCGTGAGCTGCCCGCCGGCTGGTTCGGAAAAAACCACGCCATGCACGTCGGCGTCGAGCAATCGAAAGGCGAGATCCTGTGCTTCTCCGACGCCGACTGCGCCTTTGATGCACAAACGCTCATCCGCGCCGCGGTCTCCTATGCCGCCGAGCAGCGGGTCGACATGCTCTCCGTCCTGCCGGTGCTCGAGGCCGGCACATTCTGGGAGCGCGTCGTCCAGCCCGTCGCCGGCGGCGTGATGGTCTATTGGACCCCGCCCCACCTCGTGAACAATCCGCGTTCCAGTTGTGCCTACGCCAACGGGGCATTCATCCTGATGTCGCGCCAGGTGTATTCGAAGCTCGGCGGCCACGAAGCGGTGAAGGCGACGCTGAACGAGGACATGCACTTCGCGCGGCGAATCAAGGCCCTCGGAATGTCGCTGCGCGTGATTCGCAGCGCCGCGATGTACCGCGTCCGCATGTACGTCGGGCTCAATCAGATCTGGCGCGGCTGGACCCGCATTTTCTACGGCTGCTTTGGCAACTTCGCGAAGCTCTTCGCCAGCGTGTTGATGCTCACATTCGCCAGCTTGTCGCCCTACGTCACGCTGCTTCTTTCGCCCCTCGCCGGCCCCGACGCCGCCAAGCTTGCCGCGGCCGCGGTCCTGACGATCCTCGCCCAGCAAAGCGTGCTCTGGCGCTACTACCCGCTCTCGGGCACGCCCGCCCCCTACGCCCTCACTTACCCTCTGGGGGCGTTGGTGTGCCTGGGCATCACGTTCAACGCGATGACGCGCCTGACCGGAGCGACGACGAACTGGCGCGGAACGGTCTACGCCCGCGGGGCATAACCGCTGGGAACGGGAACATTGCCGCGTCCTCGTCAATTGCAGAGAATCGCTGCCTGTGTCTGGCTCAGTTCGATTAAGCTTTACTGGTTCGACTGCTGTGCGGCGGTTCGCAGCGTGATCCGCCGCAAACAGCCCGTGGTCGCACCCGCCATCCAGCGGCGCGCCGCTTCCATCGCCGGATCGGCGCGCGTCGGAGCGACGCATTGAGCATGCCCGACGACCAGCCCAGCTTCGCCTCGCTTAGCGCCGCTGACACCATGCTGCTGCAGCGCTTGCAGGACGGCGAGCGCCAGGCCATCGCCACGCTGCAATCGCGCTATCGCGAAGAGTTGCGGCTGTTTTGTCAGCGCATGCTCTCGGGCGACGCCGCCGCCGCCGAGGATGTCGTGCAGGATGTCTTTGTCGCCTGCTGCAAAGTCTCCGCCGAATCGCGCCCGACCACCAGCCTGCGCGGCTGGCTCTACCAGATCGCCCGTCGTCGCTGCATCGATCTCATCCGTCGCCGTCAGACCGAGGGCGCCCCGCGCCCGACCGCCGGCGCTCGCAAGGCCGCTGCCTACGAGGTCGCGGTCGATCCGCTGACGACGCCCGCCGGCCGCGCGCTGAAGCTCGACCGCGCCGCCCACGTCCTGAAGCTGCTCGAAAATCTCGACGAAGACCTGCGAACCGTCATCATCATGCGGTATTTTCAGGATCTGCCGCGCGAGGAGATCGCCGAGGCCGTCGGCCTCTCGCTCGCCGGCGCCAAGGCGCGACTCAGCCGGGCCATGCAGATCCTGCGCGAGCAGATGGATCAGCTCGGCGATTCGGGCACCTGACGCACGATCGGTTCGCCCATGACTTGCGAGCAAATCGACGAACTCCTGCTCGAATATGTCGACGGCGACCTCGCTGAAGATCGCCGCGATGAAGTACGCCTGCACCTCGACGGCTGCCCTCCCTGCCAGGCCCGCCTCCGCAGCACGCGCGCGATTTTCGGCGACCTGAGCGCCGCCCGCTCGCTCGACAACCGCGTTCGCCGCCCCGAAGCGCAGCCCAACGGCGCCGCGCTCGGCCCGGGCCATCGCGGCCTACAGACGCTCGGCGATTTCTCCATTGTGGAAGAGCTCGGTCGCGGCGGAATGGGCGTGGTCTACAAGGCGCGCCAGACCAGCCTGGGGCGAATCGTGGCGCTCAAGGTGCTGGCCAGCGGCGCGCTGCAATCCGCGCGCGCCATCTCGCGCTTTCAACACGAAGCGCAGGCGGCCGCCCGGCTGCACCACACCAACATCGTCCCGGTCTACGCCCAGGGCGAGGCCGACGGACACTATTTCTACGCAATGGAACTGATCGAGGGCGCCCCGCTCAGTGCCATCATCCGCGCCGAGGCAGCCGCCAATCCCACCGCGCGCATCATCGAAAAGCCGCACCCAACCGCCCCCGGCATCGCCGACGCGGGCACGATCGACGCCTCCGCGGCGCTGCCGAGCGCAGCGCCGCCTACCACGGCGGCGCACACCGACACGCTCGCCAGCATCTCGCTCACCCGCGCCATGCGCACCACGCCGCGCTTTCGCCGCCTGGCGCGGCTTTTCGCCGAAGTGGCCGACGCCCTGCACCACGCCCACACCAGCGGCATCGTCCACCGCGATATCAAGCCTCAGAATCTGCTGCTCGGCGCCGACGACAAGCTGCACGTCACCGACTTCGGCCTGGCCCGCCTGCTCGACGAACCGGGCCTGACCCGAACCCACGAAATGGTCGGCACGCCGTCCTACATGGCGCCCGAGCAAATCGCCCCCGAACGCGGCCCCATCGACGGACGCACCGACGTTTACGCCCTGGGCGTGACGCTCTACGAAACCCTCACGCACCGCCGCCCGTTCGAAGGCGCCGCCTACGACCAGATCATCCATCGCATTCTCGAAACCGAGCCGACCCGCCCGCGCCGCATCGACCGCTCGATCCCGCGCGACCTCGAAACCATCTGCCTGCGCGCGATGGAGAAATCCCCCGCCGCCCGCTTCCCGACCGCCGCGGCGATGGCCAGCGATCTGCAGCGCTACGCCACCGATTTCCCCATCGCCAGCCGCCCCATCAGCCCATTTGGTCGCGCCTGGCGCTGGGTCAAGCGTAATCAGGCCAAGACCGCCGCCGGCGCCGCACTCGCGCTCGTGGCGCTGCTCACGCCGCTGCTGATTCACTTCGTCCGTGTGCGCGACACGCGTCTGGTCGAGTCCGCCTGGGGCGCACTGCTGGACAATTATCAGCAAACCGACGGCCCGAAGGCGGAACTGGAGCGCGTCTCCTGGCTTTCCGGCCGCTCGCGCGAGTGGACCGTGGCCAAGGCGCTGACGCTGATCTCGCAAGATCCCGCCGCCAGCACCGAGCTGCTGCGCCCGCTCACTGCCAAATCGCCGCCCGACTTCGAAGCCGACTATCTGCTCGCCTGGGCCACGATGCGCGCCGCCCGCAGCGGCAAGGTCGAGCTCGAACGCGAAGCCACACAATTGGTCGCCGATACCGACAAACTTCGCGCCAAAAGCACACACGCCGTCAGCGGCGCGGCACATTTCTTCCGCGGCCAGGCGCTCTTCGCCGAAGACCCGGAAGAAGCACTGAACGCGTTCCGCGACGCGATTGCCGCTCATCCGCGCTCCTTTCCGCTGGCCATGGTTCACCGCGCTCGCTCGATCAACCAGTTGCTCTATCTGCGCCGCGATGACCGCTACTTCACTGAAGCCGAGAGCACGCTGAACCAGCTTCAAATGCTGCGACCCAAAGACCCCTACGTGCTCTACCTCCTCTCAACCACCTACCGCCTCCGCGGCGAAATCCTCGCCCGCGAAGCCGAACTCGCCCACGCCCGCGGCGACGAGCGCGAACGCGATTTGAGAAGCGATTTCGAGAAGATGCACTCCGAAGCCGCCGATTACGCCGCCCGCGCCATCGCCGAACACCAAAGCAGCCCCTACGGCTACATGGCCGCGGCGTGGGCCGCCGAGAGTCGTGGCGATTTCCGCGCCGCCGCCGATTTTTGGAACGCGCTTCCCACCGCAGCCCGCGAGAAGTCCGCCAGTGTGCAACAGGATCGGACCGTCTACCTCATGCGGCTTTACTTCTGGCTACCCGACCTGCCGCGCGCCCTCGAAGCTCATCACCAGCGCTACGCCGCCACCCGCGAAAATGACCCCGACGCCCGCATCTGGGAGGCGCTGCTGCGCAAAACCGACGGCGACGCCGTCGCCGCCGAGCGGCTCCTGCGCGAAGCCGCCGAGAAGTTCCAATCTCCCTGCGAATTCGCCACCCGCGTCGCCGCGGGCTACCAGATCTGCGGCCTCACCCCGCCGGCGGCGCTCTTCACCGCTGACGCCGCGACGATCCCCACATGGGAGAGTGTGTTTCTCGCTTACTGTCGCGGCGAGTCGACGTGGGACGCGTTGCAAACCGCGATCGACGCCGACAAGCCCACCCGCGACGAACGCACACGCCGCCTGGCGCGCAGCTCGTTTCACCGCGCCGCGCAAGCGCTTTCCGCCGGCGACCGCAGCGAAGCCCAGACGTGGTTTCGTCGCTCGGCAGAGTATTTTGATCGCGAGGGCTACTGCTTTCGCGGACGAATGATTGCGGAAAAGCTGGCCCGCGACCCCGGCTGGCCCGGCTGGCGCTCGCCCGGGTCCGAGAAAAGCACGTCCCGGGCGCACATTTCCGGCGCTGCGATTTCGTCGATAGGGGCCCGGTCGATAGACTGACTGTGCGATGGGATCGAGCGGATTTTTCCGCGCTGGCGCGCCAGCCGCGCCCGGTTTTCGTCCGTTTTCATATTGCATCACACGGAGGCTGCGCCATGAAATCAGAAATGCAGGTCCGAATGTCCGCGTCCGCCGCGCCGCCTGATCGTCGGCCGATCTTCGCCTCCGCCGCGCTCGCGACCACACTGGCCGCGGCGCTAGCCTCCTCCGCGTCGGCCGTCGATTTCACCGCACGCAACCCGCTCACGCCGGTGTTGTTCACGATCGACAACGACTCGCCTACCGCCCAGGCCCCGTCTCTGATTCGCGGCGCCGATATTCTGTCGCACCCCGGACCGACCATTCGATTCGCCCGCGCCAACCTCGGTCTGCCGGCGGCGGCGAATCAGATTGATGCCATCTCGTTCGACCGCGACGGCATTCAACCCACCACCGTCTTCGTGCTGCGATTCTCCGTCGACCGCAACTCCGCAAACGGCGCCCCTCCGGATCCGGGCCTCACCGGCGATGGATTCCCCTTCAACGCCAGGCAACAGAGCACCCTCGGACAAGCCGCCGGCGACGATTACATCAGCCTGCGTCAGTTCCGTCGCACCGGCATCGCGCCTTTGCTCAACGCCGACGAGCGCGGCGGAAACAACAATACCCTGACCCACAACCAGGGCGACGCCGGCGGAGTCGACTACAGCCTCAAGCCGCCCACCTCCCCCACCGCACCCAATGCCGGCGATGAAGACAATCTCAACGGCGGAGCCATCCCGCCCACCGGGTCGGTCGAGAACGGCGTGGCGCCGCGGCTCTTTTTCTCGCTGGTTAACGGTAACCCGGGCCCCACCGGCACCACCGGGCCTTTCAGCGGCGCCGACATCTACGTCGACCTCGAACTACAGGCCCCCAGCGGACAATTTCTCTACGCAAACCCCAACCAACTGGGCCTTCGAAACAACGACGATATCGACGCTCTGATCGTCTTCGAAGACGGCGTCGCCGGCTTCAACCCCAGCTCAGACCAGATCCTCTTTTCGCTCGCTCGCGGCTCCGCCTCTCTCACGCTTAACGGCTGGAGCCCCGCAGACGTACTCACCACGCGCGGCGGCGGGCAACTGCCCGTCGTCTTCGCCGCCGCCGCTCAGCTCGGCCTCGGCCAAAACGACGAGCTCGACATGCTTGAACTCGCGATCTGCGCCGACAGCGGCGAGTGCGTTCAAGACTGGGCCATCGGCAAACAACCCGACGCCATCCCCGCCACCACCGGCCTCGGCGCGTTCGTCGGCGTCGTCGGCATCGCCGTCGCGGGCGCCATCGCGCTGCGCCGCAATGCCGCGCCCGTGATCTGAAACCGGCGGGCGTGTCGGCGGCCGGCCCAATGACGCGGTCGAACCCAGGTTAAGTCGCGCGCCATCAGTGCAACACGCCTCGCCGATCGTCTAGTCGAGGGTCTCCAATCGCCGTTGCAAATTCCTCCGCCCGCGCAACGGCGCGCACCGAGTTATCGCGCCCGCGATTCGGGCAGCGGCGCAATGCGCAGCGCGTGGCCATCGGGATCGCGCACGACAAACGCGGTTGACTCGGCCGGGCCGTCGCCAGCCGGCGAATCAGTGAATGAGTGCAGTCGGGCGACGAGCTTTTCCGGCGCAGCGGAGAAAATCGTCGGCTGCCAGCAAAGCAGATCGTTGCTGAGCGCATCGGATGGGTATGGCCGACCATCGCGCGGCTCGCGGTACTCGAGCAACTCGATGCCGGGCCCCAGTGGCGGACGCAACGTGGTAATGCGCAGTTGCGCGCCGCGCACATTGTTCAGCCGCTCTTGCTCGACGCCGTAATTCATACTCTCGCCGACGACGCACAGCCCCAATGCATCGCGATAGAAACGCAAGCTTGACGCAGTGTCGGCCACGACGATCGCGGTGTGGTCGACGCCGAGGAAGATTCGATCGCTCGCGGCGTGCCACTTGGCGGCGCCCTTGCCCGGGGGGAACTGCAGAATTTCGAGATAGTGGCCGTCGGGGTCGTGGAAGTAATAAGCCCGGATGCCGCCCGCCGCGCGGTTCCAATCGGGCAGACGCTGCGGGCCGCCGGCGGAAGCGGGGCGAACGGCGTGCGCTTGCAGGCGGGCGTAGGCGACATCCATGTCGCGCACGATGATCGCGATGTGTTGAAACCAACGGTCGTTGCTGCGCGAATCCTCCGGGAGCGGACGTCCACGCGGGTTGTCGAACTGCATGAGCTCGATGGTCTCGTCGCCGAGTCGGGCGAGCGCCGCCTTCGCGGTGGCGCCCGCGGGCAGACCCTGCTCCGCGCAGAAGGACGCTCCGCCATAGTGCGTGCGAGAGATGGTCTCAAACGTCAGCACGTCGCCATAAAACGCGATCGCACGGTCCAGATCGGAAACGCTGATGCGAATCGGCCCGACCGCGGCGACGGCCTGGGTCGGTTGTGACGCCGGCGCGGGCCGACGATCGTCGGCGATCGCAGGCGCTATCGCGACAACAAACAAAGCGCGCAACACGCGCGAGAGAAGCTTCGATGTCGGCGGGAGTTTCATCTCGTGGTTTCCGATCTGAGTGTGGCGGGGTTGGCGGACATGGCGGAGACAAGGCGGTCGCGCTCGCACCGAAAAATGCAGCTTTCGCTGTGCGGATGCTGCAGCTTTGCGCAGTAAACGTTCGTTCCCGGCAGCGAGGTATAGAGCGCGGCCGCGGTGAGCATGCCGCACAGGGGTGCGGTGACGTAAACCCAGTATGCGTTCCACCGCCGCGCGACCATCGCCGAGCCGAAGGTGCGGGCGGGGTTCATGCTCATGCCCGACAGCGGCGCTTCAACTGTGATGTAGACCGCGACCAGCAGACCGGCGATGAGCCCGGTGAATGGCGCGAGTTCTAGGTGATTGCTGCAAAACAGCACCATCGACATCATGCCGCAGGCAATCAGCGCCTCGGCCGCCCAGGCTGCGATAGGGCCGCGCGGGCCGGGGGTGGTGACCACGTGATTTACCGACGCGTGTTGCAGCCATTTGCCGAGCGCGAGCCGGGCGAGCGCCACACCCGCGGCGGCGCCGATGAACTGAGCAATCGCGTAGCTCAGCGCGTCGTGCGCCGCGACTTTGCCCAGTAGCCAGAACGTCAGCGTCGTGGAGGGATTCATGTGCGCGCCGGATCGTTGGCCCCAGGGCGAGTAGATCAGCGTGATAGCCGTCAGCCCCATCGCGACGCCGATCAGCGCGCGGCGTGCCATCGCGCTCGCGAGGCGCGAATGCACCGGCCCAGCCGGATGGTTGATCAACGTCGTGAACGTGCAGGCCGAGACCATAAACGTGCCCAGGAGCACAGCTTCGATGCCGTACTCGGGCCAGTGCATGGCGGTCGGATCAGCCACAGTTGGCCGCCCGCGTTGAAGCCGGCTTGCCGCCCCAGGCTTCGAACGATCCTGCGCGATCCCGTTGTTCGGGAGTCATGAGCCAGCCTCGCAGACGGGTACATCATTGGCGGGCGACGGGTTCGCCGCTGCACGCAGCGACGGATGCAGCAGCCTGAGATTCGTTTCTGGGCCGAAGGAAAATGGGTCGAATTTGCGGCCGTCCGTCGGGGTCGCGGCATGGGATCCGGGCGGCGCGGGGGGCGACCACGGTGCACGCGTGTAACGCCGCGCGAAGAGCCGCGTCCAACCCACCACGACGCAGAAAGCTCTGCAGGGGACAAAGGACGACGCATGAGCGGTACGGCAGAACACGCGCGGCTGAAGACCATTGCACAGGGCGAAAGCAACTGGCGCCGCTGGGGGCCCTATCTGAGCGAGCGACAGTGGGGCACCGTGCGCGAGGACTATAGCGCGACGGGCTCGGCGTGGGACAGCTTTCCCCACGACCACGCCCGCAGCCGGGCCTATCGCTGGGGCGAAGACGGCATCGCCGGATTCAGCGATGACCAGCAATTGCTCTGCCTCAGCCTCGCGCTCTGGAACGAGCGCGACCCGATCCTCAAGGAGCGGCTCTTCGGCCTGACCAACAGCGAGGGCAACCACGGCGAGGACGTGAAGGAGTTGTACTACTACCTCGACGCGACGCCGACGCACTCCTATTTGAAGATGCTCTATAAGTACCCGCAGCGCGAATTTCCCTATTCGCAACTGGTCGACACCAATCGTCGGCGCGGCAAGGACCAGCCCGAATATGAGTTGCTCGACACGGGCGTGTTCGACGACGACCGCTATTTCGACGTCTTCGTCGAGTACGCCAAGGCCGGCGTCGACGACATCCTGATGCTGGTGACGATTCATAATCGCGGGCCCGAGGCTGCGCGGATCCGCGTGTTGCCGCAGGTGTGGTTTCGAAATACGTGGTCCTGGGACACACACGGGGCGAAACCGCAACTCGCGCACGCGGAGCGCGGCCCGATCGCCAAACACGAGGCTCTTGGCGAGTTCCAGGTTTCGGTGGATGGCGACGCCGAGTGGCTCTTCTGCGACAACGAGACCAACACCGATCGACTATTCGGCGTTGCGGGGCCGCGACATCCGAAAGACGCGATTCATCGCTACGTCGTCAACGGCGAGCGCGACGCGATCAACGCTGACGGCGTCGGCACCAAGGCCGCCGCTCATCTGAGGCGCACGATTCCTGCCCGCGGCTCGGCGACGTTTCGCATTCGGCTTCGACCCGCCGCTTTGAATGCGGGTGATCCCTTCGGCGATTTCAACGCGGTTTTCGCCGCTCGCCGGCGCGAGGCGGATGAGTTCTACGCCGCGGTGCAGGCGGACATCAGCGACGCCGACGCACGGCTCGTACAGCGTCAGGCGCTGGCGGGAATGATCTGGAACAAGCAGTTCTATCACCTCGACGTGCCACGCTGGCTGAGGGGCGACCCCGCCCAGCCGGCCCCGCCCGTTGAGCGCCACTTCGGTCGCAACCGCGAGTGGAGCCATCTCAACAACGCCGACATTCTCAGCATGCCCGACAAGTGGGAGTATCCGTGGTACGCGGCGTGGGACCTGGCGTTTCACATGATCCCTTTCGCGATGATCGACCCTCAATTTGCGAAGGACCAGTTACTGCTGCTGACGCGCGAGTGGTACATGCACCCCAACGGTCAACTGCCGGCCTATGAGTGGGCCTTCGGCGATGTGAATCCGCCCGTGCATGGCTGGGCGACTTGGCGTGTCTTTGAGATAGATCGCGCGCAGCGCCGCGCCGCGGGCGAGCCGGGTTACGTCGGCGATCTGCCGTTCCTCGAGCGCGTCTTCCATAAGCTGATGCTCAATTTCACCTGGTGGGTGAATCGCAAAGACGCCCAAGGGCGCAACATCTTCCAGGGCGGCTTCCTCGGCCTCGACAACATCGGCGTCTTCGACCGCAGCGCGGCCTTGCCCACCGGCGGGTTTATCAATCAGGCCGACGGAACGAGCTGGATGGCGATGTATTCGCTCAACCTGATGCGGATCTCGCTTGAGTTGGCGCAGCACAATCGCGTCTATGAAGACATCGCCACCAAGTTTTTTGAGCATTTCCTGCACATCGCTGAGGCCATGAACAACATCGGCAGCCACGACATGTGCGCGGTCCCCCGTGGAGCACCGGTTTCGAACCCGTCAGACGCGTCGGCTTCGAACCGGTCGGATGGCGGTATCGGTTTGTGGTGCGACATCGACCACTTCTACTACGACGTGCTTAATCTGCCCGATGGCCGCGTCGTGCCGCTGAAGGTGCGCTCGATGGTCGGGCTGATCCCGCTCTTCGCGGTCGAGACCATCGAGCCGGAACTGCTCGATCGCCTGCCCGATTTCAAGCGGCGGCTGGAGTGGTTCCTGAACTATCGCCCTGAGCTGGCGGCGCTCGTCTCGCACTGGGATGTGCCCGGCAAGGGACAGCGCCGGCTGCTGTCGCTGCTGCGCGGCCATCGGCTGAAGGCGCTGCTGCGACGGATGCTCGACGCAAACGAGTTTCTGTCGGACTTTGGCGTCCGCGCCCTGTCGCGCGTTCACAAGGATCAGCCCTACCGGTTCAACGTGAACGGCGAAACGCTGACGGTCGGCTATCAGCCCGCCGAGTCCGACTCCGGCGCGTTTGGCGGCAACTCGAACTGGCGCGGGCCGATCTGGATGCCGGTCAATTTCCTGCTGGTCGAGTCACTTCGGAAATTTCACCACTACTTCGGCGACGACTTCCGAGTCGAATGCCCGACCGGATCGGGCACGTTCGTCTCGCTGCGGGAGGTGGCCGAGGAACTCTCGCGGCGGCTGGGCAGCGCGCTTCTCCGCGGCAAAAACGATTCGCGACCGGTGCTCGGACCACCGGCCCCGGAAACCGCGGAGCAATACGCACGCATCAATCGCGACCCACATTTCCGAGACTATCCGCTTTTCTACGAGTATCTCGACGGCGATACGGGTCGCGGCGTTGGGGCGTCGCATCAGTGCGGGTGGACGGGGCTGGCGGCGGTGCTGCTGGCAGGCCCAAACGTGGTGGACCCGCCAATTGCTGACGGCGTCGATCCTTCTCCGGAGCGCGTACCTCCGACCCGGCGGCGCCCATCGCGCGCGGCGGCTCTGTCCAGAATCGCACCGCAGACGTAACGATCTCGCCGATCCGACATCCGACCCGATGCCTACGCCCGCACCCCGCAGACCGAACTTGGGAGAATCACTGTGCCAACTGCACCTTCACCTGTCCGCCCCGCGCCCATGTCCAGCACTCTCATTCGCGACCTCGCCCCCGCCGACCTGCCGCAGGTTGTGATGCCCGAGTGCGAGGCGCGCCCGGTGATCAAAGGCCAGAAGGCCATCGTCACCGGCGCCAGTTCGGGCATCGGTCGCGGCATCGCCGTCGCGCTCTGCGCCGCCGGGGCCGATGTGCTGATCAACTATGTCGGCGACGAAGCGGCTGCGAAATCGGCGATCGACGACGCGACCCACTGTGGCTGCAAGAGCCGGGGCCGCGCCATTGCCCATCGGGCGGACGTATCCGAAGAAACGCAGGTCAGCGAGATGTTCCGCCGGGCTCGCGACGAATTTGGCACGGTCGACATCCTCGTCAACAACGCCGGCTTGCAGCAAGACGCGGCCATCGAAGAGATGACGCTGGCCCAGTGGAACAAGGTGATCGGCGTCAATCTGACCGGCCAGTTCCTCTGCGCCCGCGAGGCCGTCCGCGAATTCAAGCGCCGCGGCGTGAAGAAGGAAGTTTCGTGCGCCGCCGGCAAGATCATCTGCATCAGCAGCGTCCACGAAGTGATCCCGTGGGCGGGGCACGCGAACTACGCAGCCAGCAAGGGCGGCGTGTTTCAGCTCATGAAGTCGATCGCGCAGGAGGT